>JBDTGE010000077.1:0-5274 GCA_039937575.1 Jatrophihabitantaceae bacterium | reverse complement strand
GACCAGCACAGCCGGGCTGCACATCATTCGCACCGACCCCCTGCTGCGGATGCTGCTCCTGCTGCTCGGCGTCTTCGTCACCCTCGGCTCGATGGTCAATGTCGTCGAGGTGTTCCTGATCCGCGGCACGCTGCACGCCAGCGCGACTTGGTACGGGATCTCCGGGGCCGCGCTCGCCGTCGGCATGCTCGGCGGCGCGCTGGCCGGCGGGCGGCTTCGCGGCGAGCGTATCCAGGCGCGCGCGTTGGTGGCGGCCGCGGTCGCGCTGGCCGGCACCCTGGCGGCAATCGCCGCGGTGCCGTCCGTCTACTGGCTCCTCCCGGTCGCGGCCGCGCTCGGCGCCGCGAACGGTGTCCTCAACGTCGCCCTCGGCGCGATGGTCATGGGTCGGGCGCCGCAGACCGTGCGCGGACGGGTGGCCGCGGCGGTCAGCGCCACCTCGTCGGCCGCCCAGATCGGCGCGTATCTGGTTGGCGGCGTGCTGGCCACGGTCCTGACGCCGCGGACGATCTTCTTGCTGGCCGGCGCGCTCGGACTCCTCGCGCCGGTGCTGCTCGGACGGGCCGTGGTGCGGGCCGCGTCGACCCACCGCGAGGCGGCAGACTGGGCGGTGACCACCGCCCAAGGAGCCGCCGCATGACCGATCCCGATCGCCCGAACCGCTGGGGCGTCCTCGCCACCGGCGGGATCGCCCACACCTTCGCCCGTGACCTAGCACTGCTGCCGGACGCCGAGATCGTCGCCGTCGGATCGCGGACGCAGGCGGCGGCTGACGCGTTCGGCGACGAGTTCGCGGTGCCCCATCGGTACTCCTCGTACGAGGCCCTGGTGTGTGATCCGGAGGTCGACGCGGTGTACGTCTCGACTCCCCACCCCGGGCACCGCGACGCCGCGCTAATGGCGATCGCCGCCGGCAAGGCCGTCCTGGTCGAGAAGCCGTTCGCGATGGACGCGGGCGAGGCCGCCGAGATGATCGACGCCGCACGGGTCCGCGGGACGTTCCTGATGGAAGCGATGTGGACGCGGTTCCTGCCCCACATCACCCGCGTGCGCGAGATCCTCGCCGCGGGCACCCTGGGCCAGATCGCCTACCTCACGGCCGAGCACGGTCAGTGGTTCGCGGAAGATCCCGCGTTCCGGCTGTTCGCGCCGTCGCTGGGCGGCGGGGCGCTGCTGGACCTCGGCATCTATCCGGTGTCCTTCGCGCACCTCGTGCTCGGCGCCCCGTCGCGGATCACGGCGGTGAGCGACCCGGCGTTCACCGGCGTCGACGCGACCACCTCGATGGTGTTCCGGTACGCCGGGGGCGCGCATGCGGTGCTGACGACGTCACTGGCCGCGGCCTCGAACAACCCGGCCGCGATCTACGGTTCCGAGGCCCGACTGGAGATCGACGGCTGGTTCTACACGCCGACCACGTTCCGCGTGACCGCGCGCGACGGCACCGTCCTGGAGAGCTACGACGTTCCCGACGGTGGGCAGGGGCTGCGGTACGAGGCGGCCGAGGTCGGCCGGTGCCTGCGGGCCGGGCTGACCGAGAGCCCGCTGCTGCCGCTGGAGGAGACGCTGGCCGTCATGCGGTCACTGGACGAGGTACGACGGCAGATCGGCCTGGACTACCAGGCGCTCTGATCCGGGGATCGGAGTTGGGTTCGCTGCTTGGTGTCGTCTCGGGGTTGTACTACACCCGTATTACAACCCCGAGACGGGCACAGGCGCTGAAGTCGCAAGTTGCCGTACGAGACAGCGGCAAAGAGGTTGATGTGCCCTATGCGGCGGACGTCAGGGCGCGCGCGGTCAGCACCCGGGCCAGGTGGCGCCGGTAGTCGGGGTCGGCGTGCAGGTCGGCGACCGGCTCGGTGCCGTCCGCCGCGAGCGCGGCCGCGTTCTCGATACTCGCGCCCCCGGCCAGCGCCGCTTCGGCCGCCGTGGCCCGCAGCGGGCGAGAACCCATGTTGGCGAGCGCGATCCGGCCGCCGACCGTGGCCACGCCGACGATGGCCCAGTCGTTGGCCCGGCGCACGAACTTCTCATAACCCCAGCCGGCCCCGGCCCGGCGCTGCAGTCGGACCTCGACCAGCAGCTCCCCCGCGTCCAGGGCGGTGTCGAAGAACCCGGTGAAGAAGTCGTCGGCGGCCACGGTCCGCCGTCCCGCCGGCCCCTGCACTACGAGCCGCGCCCCGGCCGCAAGCGCCGCCATCGGCAGGTCGGCCGCCGGGTCGGCGTGGGCCAGCGAACCGCCCAGTGTGCCGCGATGGCGCACCTGCGGATCGCCCACGAGCGAGGCCGAGTGGGCCAGCAACGGCGCCTCGGTCCGCACCAGCTCGGACCCGGCCACGCCGGCGTGCGTGCTGAGCGCACCGATCGCCAGCTCGTCACCATCGATCCGGATATAGCGCAGGTCCGCGATCGGTGCGATGTCGATCAGGATCTCCGGGCGGGCCAGGCGCAGCTTCATCATCGGCAGCAGCGAGTGCCCGCCGGCCACCACCTTGGCGTCCTCACCGTGTTCGGCCAGCAGGGTCAACGCCTCGTCCACGGTGCGCGCCCGGAGGTACTCGAACGGGGCCGGGATCATGCGCCCGCCTCGGCCGCGGCCAGCACCGCGCGCACGATGTTGTGGTAGCCCGTACAGCGACAGAAGTTCCCCTCGAGGGACTCGCGGACCTCCTCCTCGCTCGGGTGCGGGTTCTCCTGCAGCAGCCCGACCGTCGCCATCACCATGCCCGGGGTGCAGAAGCCGCACTGCAGGCCGTGCTCGGTGTGGAACGCGGCCTGCACCGGGTGCAGTGCGCCGTCGGTCGCCAGCCCTTCGACGGTGCGGACCTCGTGTCCGTCCGCCTGCGCGGCCAGCACGGTGCACGACTTGACGCTCTCGCCGTCGAGCAGGACCGTGCACGCGCCGCAGGAGGTGGTGTCACACCCGACGTTGGTCGCGCGCAGCCCGCACGTCTCGCGCAGGTAGTGCACCAGCAGCCGCCGGGCCTCGACCTCGTCCGTCCTCGGCGTCCCGTTGACCGTGATCTCGACCTGCATCAGGCCTGCCCTCCTGCGTCGTTGATCGCTTGCCAGATGCGGCGCGAGGTCGTCGGCATGTCGATGTGCCGCACGCCCAGGTGGGCGACCGCGTCGACGACCGCGTTCTGCACGGCCGGGGTGGCGCCGATCGTCCCGGCCTCGCCGACGCCCTTTGCGCCGAGCGAGTTGTAGCTGGTCGGCGTCTGCATGCTCACCAGCTCGAACGTCGGCAGCTCGGCGGCGGACGGGAACGGGTAGTCGGCGAAGGTGGCGGTCATCGGGTTGCCGTCGTCGTCGTACACCATCTCCTCCAGCAGCGCCTGGGTCGCGCCCTGGGCGATGCCGCCGTGCCGCTGCCCGTCGGCGAGCAGTGGGTTGAGAATGACGCCGGCGTCGTCGACCGTGACGACCCGGAGCAGGGTCGCCTTGCCGGTCTCGGTGTCGACCTCGACGACGGCCAAGTGCGCGCCGAACGGGAACGTCGGCCCGGGGGCGTTGAACACCGCACGGACGAACAGCCTTTCCCGCGCGGCCAGTTCGGCCAGCCCGACCGCGATGTGCGGCGAGCCCTCGACCGTGATCGCGGCCCGCTCGAGGTCTATCCGCAGGTCGTCCGGGTTGGCCTCGAGCAGGTCGGCGGCGCGCTGGCGGGCCAGGTCGATCAGCTCGCGCGAGGCCTGCCGGACCGCGGCTCCGCCCTGTTGCAGGCTCCGCGAACCGCCGGTGCCACCGCCCTCGGGAATCAGGTCGGTGTCGCCGTGCTGCACCGTGATCCGCTCGACCGGGATGCCGAGCTCGTCGCTGGCCAGCATGGCCCAGGCGGTCGCGTGACCCTGCCCGTGGGGCGATGTGCCGGTCAGGATCGTCGCCGTGCCGTCGGCGTGCACCTCGACGAGCGCGTTCTCGTGCGGGGCGCCCGACTCCGCGCCGCCTCCGGTGATCTCGACGTAGCTGGCCAACCCGATACCGAGGACGCGCACGTCGCCTCGGGCCCGTCGCGCGGCCTGCTCGGCCCGCAGGTCGGCGTACCCGGCGGCATCGAGGACGAGGTCCAAGGCGTCCTGGTAGGCCCCGCTGTCGTACAGCGCGCCGTGACCGTTCTCGTGTGGGACGTCGAAGGCGGGTAGCAGGTTCCGTCGCCGCACCCCGGCCGGGTCCTGGCCGATCTCGGCCGCGAACAGGTCGATCGCCCGCTCGATGGCCGCCGTCGCCTCCGGGCGGCCGGCGCCCCGGTAGGCACCGATCGGGGTGGTCGTCGTGACGACGCACCGCGCCGACGACTCGACCCGGTCGATCGCGTACGTGCCCGGCGCCATCATCCGGGTCAGCGTCGGCAGCAGCGCCCCGATCGCCGGGTAGGCCCCGCAGTCCTGCAGCACGTCGAGGCGGTAGGCCTGGACGTCGCCGTCGCGGCTGCCGCCGATCGTCACGGTCTGGATCTGCGCGCGTCCGTGCGTCATCGCCAGCAGGTTGTCGTAGCGGTTCTCGCTCCACCGCGCCGGCCGGCCCAGGCGCTGGGCCACCCAGGCGACCAGCGCGTGCTCGGGGTCGGCACCGAACTTCGCGCCGAACGCCCCGCCGACGTCGGGGGTGATCACCCGGACGTCCGCGGCGTCGACGCCGAGCATCGCGCACAGCGCCGCCTTCGTACCCTGGGCGCCCTGGTTGGGGAGCCAGGTCGTCAGTCGCCCGTCCGCACCCCACACCGCGGCCGCGGCTCGGGTCTCCATCGGGGCCGGGGCAACCCGCTGGTTGACGATCTCGCGGCTGACCACGACCTCGCAGTCCTCGAACAGCCGCTCGTCCGGCTCCTTGGGCGCGAAGACGCAGGCGATGTTGGTACCCAGCTCGGGGAACAGCAGGTTCTCGTCCCGGGCCGAGGCGCGCGGGTCGACGACGGCCGGCAGCGGGTCGTACTCGATCTCGACGAGCTCGGCGACGTCCTCGGCCTGGTAGGCCAGCTCGGTCACCACGATCGCGACCGGCTCGCCGACGAACCGGACCCGGTCGGCAGCGAGCAGCGGGCGGCTGAACCCGGCGTCGATGCTCGGCAGCATCGGACGCACCGGTCGCAGGGCGATGTCGTCGGCCGTGAAGATAGCGACACAGCCGGGGGCCTCGCGGGCCGCGCTCGCGTCGATCGACTCGATCCGGGCGTGCGCGATCGGTGAGCGGATGAAGCTGACGTGCACCGCCCCGACCAGCGAATCGTCTAGGACGTCGTCGGTGTAGATCCCGCCGCGGGTCAGGAAGGCC
>JBDTGE010000076.1:0-8169 GCA_039937575.1 Jatrophihabitantaceae bacterium | reverse complement strand
CGGTGGTTCAGGGTCCGAGCATCTCCGGCGTGACCGCCGACTCGGTGTCGGGGATGCCGAGGTCGCTCGCGCGCTTGTCGGCCATCGCCAGCAGTCGCCGGATCCGCCCCGCGACGGCGTCCTTGGTCATTACCGGCTCGGACAGCGCACCGAGCTCCTCCAGGGACGCCTGCTTGTGCTCCAGGCGCAGCCGTCCGGCCTGCAACAGGTGCTCGGGTGCGTCGTCGGCCAGGATCTGCAGCGCTCGCTCGACCCGCGCACCGGCCGCCACGGCCGCCCGGGCCGAGCGGCGCAGGTTCGCGTCGTCGAAGTTGGCCAGCCGGTTGGCGGTCGCCCGGACCTCGCGCCGCATCCGGCGTTCCTCCCACGCCATCACCGACTCGTGCGCACCGATCCGGGTGAGCAGGGCGCCGATCATGTCACCGTCGCGCACCACCACCCGGTCGCTGCCGCGCACCTCGCGGGCCTTGGCCTGCACGCCCAGCCGCCGGCCCACGCCGACCAGAGCCAGCGCGGCTTCGGCCGACGGGCAGGTGATCTCCAGGGCGCACGCGCGGCCGGGCTCGGTCAGCGAGCCGTGCGCGAGGAACGCCCCGCGCCAGGCGGCCTCGGCGTCCCCCATTCCGCCGGCCACGACGTGATGCGGCAGGCCCTTGACCGGGCGCCCGCGCAGGTCGACCAGCCCGGTCTGCCGGGCCAGCCCCTCCCCGTCACGGCTGACCCGAACCAGGTACCGGCTGCCCTTGCGCAGGCCGCCGCCGGCCACGATCTGCACCTCGGAGCCGTGGCCGTAGATCTCGGCGATCTCCTTGCGCAACCGACGAGCCACCGAGCCGGTGTCGAGCTCGGCCTCGATCACGATGTGCCCACCGATCAGGTGCAGCGCCCCGGCGAAGCGGAGCATCGTGGCCAGCTCGGACTTGCGAGCCGACAGTTTCGACACCGGAACCCGGCTCAGTTCGTCCTTCACCGAGGCGGTCATCGCCATGCGTGTACCCCTTCGCGATCTCCCGGCTCGGCGAGCGCCTGGCTGATGGCCTCGCTCAACCTCTGCGGGTCGTGCTGTTCCGCGCTATCGGCCGCGGCGAGCCTCGACACTACGAGACGGGCCGCGATCGCGCGGGTGAAGTCGTCCAACTCCTTGCGGTCGAGCACCGCGTTGGTGTCGGCCAGGACCGCGTCGATCTGCAAACCGCCGAACGGTTCGGCGTGCGAGAGCAGAACGCGAAGCAGGTCGACTGGAGAGTAGTCGTCGGTCTCGCCGGCCTGCGGCACCAGGTTCAGTACGACCAGCACGGTCGCCTGAGTCGTGGCCAGGGCGCGGCCGAGTTCACGCAGCAACAGGTGCGGGATCACGCTGGTGAACCACGAGCCCGGGCCCAGGACCACGACGTCCGCCTCGCGCACCGCATCGACCGCGGCGGCACAGGCCGGTGCACCGGGCGCGAGCAGGCGCACGGATCGCACGCGGCCGGGGGTGCCCGCGATCGACGACTGGCCGCGGATCTGCCGCAGCCGGCCGGGATCGCCCGGATCGAAGCGGTCGGCCTCGGCGACCAGGTCCAGTGGGGACAGGCTCATCGGCAGGACCCGGCCGACGGCCCCCACCAGGTCGGCCAGGGTGTCCAGCGCGGCCTGCGGGTCGTCGTCCCGGTCGATCATCCCGGTGAGCAGCAGGTTGCCGACCGGGTGCCCGGCCAGCACGCCGTCGCCCCCGAGGCGGTGCTGCAGCAGGTCGGCCCAGTACCGGTGCCGCGGCTCGGTGCCGGCCAGGGCGACGAGGGCCATGCGCAGATCGCCCGGTGGCAGCACATCCATCTCGCGGCGGATGCGCCCGGACGAGCCGCCGTCGTCGGCGACGGTGACCACGGCGGTGAGCTCGCTCGTCAGCCGACGCAGGGCCGAGAGTGAGGCGTGCAGCCCGTGCCCGCCGCCGAGCGCGACCGCCCGCGGCCCGGACTCATTCACGACCCAGGTCCCGGTTCACGACCGTCGTCTGCACCCCGAACGCGGCCAGCCGGTCGGCCAGCTGCTGCGCCATGACGACCGACCGGTGCTTGCCGCCGGTGCAGCCGACCGCGAGCGTCAGGTACCGCTTGCCCTCACGCCGGTAGCCGGCCGTGATCAGCTCCAGCACCGCCACGTATCGGTCGACGAACGGCACGGCGTCGGGCTGGCCGAGCACGTAGTCCCGCACCGCGTCGTCGCGTCCGGTCAGCTCACGCAGGTCCGGGCGCCAGTACGGGTTGGGCAGGAATCGCACGTCGACGATCAGGTCGGCGTCGACCGGGGTGCCGTACTTGAAGCCGAACGAGAGCACGGTCGCGCGCAGGTCCGGCTGCCCGTCCGGCGTCTGGCCGCCGAGGAACGAGGTCTCGATCGCGTGCCGCAGTTCGTGCACCGAGCGGTTGCTGGTGTCGATCACCAGGTCCGCGTCCTCGCGCAGGCCCTGGAGCAGCTCGCGTTCGGCGATGATTCCGTCGATGAGCCGGCCCGACCCCTGCAACGGGTGCTCGCGCCGCACGCTCTCGAAGCGGCGCACCAGCACGTCGTCGCTGGTGTCGAGGAACAGCACGCGCGGGCGCATGCCGCGGTCGGTGAGGTCGCGGATGACCTCGCGGATGTCGGTCGAGAACGCGCGCCCGCGGACGTCCATGACGACGGCGATGCGCGGCACCGCACCCTTGCTGCGCGTGCCGAGGTCGACCAGCGTCGAGATCAACTCCGGCGGCAGGTTGTCGACCACGAAGTAGCCGAGGTCCTCCAGGCAGTTGGCCGCCGTGCTCCGGCCGGCACCGGACAGTCCGGTGATGACGACGATCTCGAGCGGGCGGACGACACCCGGATCTGCTTGCATCACGTCGACTCCTCCCCTGGCCGGTCAGGACCATCTTCGCCGATCCCGGCGGCGCTGTCGCCGAGAACTTCGCCGGTGGTGACGTTGACGGCCGGCGCGCTCGGGCGATCACCGGCCAGCGCGGCGAGGATCGCGGTCGCGGTACTCGGTCCGATGCCCGGCACCTCGGCCAGCTCCTCGGCCGTCGCCGCCCGCAGCCGCTTGAGCGAGCCGAACTGCTTCAGCACCGCCCTGCGGCGGGTCGGGCCCAGGCCCGCGACGTCGTCCAGCACCGACACGGTCATGGCCTTGGAGCGCTTCTGCCGGTGGAAGGTGATCGCGAACCGGTGGGCCTCGTCGCGCACCCGCTGCAACAGGTAGAGCCCCTCGGACGTCCGCGGCAGGATCGTCGGGTACGACTCGCCGGGGCGCCAGACCTCCTCCAGCCGCTTGGCCAGCCCGGCGAGCGCGACGTCCTCGATACCGAGCTCGGCGAGCACGGCTGCGGCGGCCGCGACCTGGGGTGCACCGCCGTCGACAACCAGCAGGTTGGGCGGGTAGGCGAAGCGCTTCGGCCGGCCGGTCATCGGGTCGATACCCGGACGGGACTGCTCGGCCTCGGCGCTGGGGTCGGTATCTGCATCCGCGCCCTCCGCAACCTGCTCATCGAGGTAGCGGGCGAACCGGCGGCGGACGACCTCGGCGATCCAGTCGGTGTCGCCGGTGCCGGACTTCATAGCGAACCGGCGGTACTCGGACTTGCGGGCCAGCCCGTCCTCGAACACCACCATGCTGGCCACGACGTTGGTCCCCTGGACGTGGCTGATGTCGAAGCACTCGATCCGTAGCGGCGCGCTGGACAGTTCGAGCGCGTCCTGCAGTTCGGCCAGCGCACGCGACCGCGCGGTCAGGTCCGACGCCCGCTTCAACTTGTGCTGGGCCAGCGAATGGGACGCGTTGCGCTCGACGGTTTCGGCCAGGGCGCGCTTGTCCCCGCGCTGGGGCACGCGCAGCTGCACCCGGGCGCCCTTGCGCTCGCCGAGCCACTCGATCAACGCGTCGGCGTCCTCGGGCAGCTCGGGCACCAGCACCTCGCGCGGGATGCTGGCCGCGTCCTCGGTGTCGGCGCCGTAGAACTGCGTGACGAACTGCTCGACCAGCTCCCCCGTCGTCATGTCGTCCAGCTTGTCGACGACCCAGCCCCGCTGCCCGCGCACCCGCCCGCCGCGCACGTGGAACACCTGGACCGCGGCCTCGAGGTCGTCCTGGGCGAAGGCGACGACGTCCGCGTCGGTCCCGTCGCCGAGCACGACCGCCTGCTTCTCCATCGCCCGGCGCAGCGCCTCGACGTCATCGCGCATCCGGGCCGCCAGCTCGAACTCGAGGTTCTGGCTGGCCTCGGCCATCCTCCGCTCGAGCCGCCGGATCATGTGGTCGGTCTTGCCGGCCATGAAGTCACAGAAGTCCTCGACGATCGCGCGGTGCTCGTCGGCGCTGACCCGGCCGACGCACGGCGCGCTGCACTTGCCGATGTAGCCGAGCAGGCAGGGACGCCCGATCTGGCCGGCCCGCTTGAACACGCCGGAACTGCACGTGCGGGCCGGGAACACGCGCAGCAACAGGTCGAGCGTCTCGCGGATGGCCCAGGCGTGCGAGTACGGCCCGAAGTAACGCACGCCCTTGCGCTTGGTCCCGCGCATGACCTGCAACCGCGGGAACTCCTCGTACAGCGTCACGGCCAGCGACGGGTAGGACTTGTCGTCGCGGTAGCGCACGTTGAACCGCGGGTCGAACTCCTTGATCCACGTGTACTCGAGCTGCAGCGCCTCGACCTCGGTGCGGACCACCGTCCACTCGACCGACGCCGCGCTGGTGACCATCTGCCGGGTGCGGGCGTGCAGCGCGCTGACGTCGGCGAAGTAGGAGTTGAGCCGCTGGCGCAGGCTCTTGGCCTTGCCGACGTAGATCACCCGACCGTGCGAGTCGCGGAACTTGTAGACCCCCGGCTCGAGCGGGATGGTGCCCTGCGCCGGTCGATAGGTGGAAGGGTCGGGCACCCGTCGAGCCTAGTCAGCGCCTACGACGGCGAAGCGCCTGTCGTCGCCCTGGCCCCATCGTCTCGGCACGACAGTTCGGCTCCGGCCGAAGTGTCCTCGCGGCAGACTGGAGCCATGAGCACCGACCGCCCGAAACGCTCGGTCGCCGACATAGCGCCGATCGCCGCCCTGTTCGCCGACCGGACCCGCGCCCGGATCGTCGGCGCGCTCGTCGACGGGCGCTCACTGCCCGCGTCGGTCCTGGCCCAGGAGTCCGGCGTCTCTGCCTCGACGACCAGCGAGCACCTCTCCCGCCTGGTCGACGGCGGCGTCCTGGCCGTCGAGCAGTCCGGCCGGCATCGCTACTTCCGGCTGGCCAACGCCGACGTCGCCGCCGCGGTCGAGGCGCTGGCCGTGATCGCCCCCCAGCCGCCGGTCACCTCGCTGCGGCAGTCGACGACCTCGGCCGCGGTGCGGCGGGCCCGTACGTGCTACGACCACCTGGCCGGCCGGCTCGGTGTGGCGGTCACCGAGAGCCTGCTGGCCCGCGACGCCCTCGTCCGGATCGACGGCGTACCCGGAACCGGCCGGGCCGATGGGGATCGCCTCGCGGCCGGACTGCGTGAACACCCCTACCAGCTCGGTCCGTCCGCCGCCGGCGTCTTTGGCGAGCTCGGGGTCGACGTCGACGCGCTGGAGCACCGGCCGCGGACGCGCCGGCCGATGCTGCGGTTCTGCGTCGACTGGAGCGAGCAGCGCCATCACCTGGCCGGCGGGCTCGGCGCCGAGCTGCTCCGCGCGATGGTCGCCGCCGACTGGGTTCGCCGCTCCACCTCACGCCGCGCGGTCGAACTCACCGAGGACGGCTCGATCGCCCTGCACGCGCACCTCGGCATCGTCGGCGGCGACCTGCGTCAGAGCGCGTAGTCGTCGATCTCGGCCAGCAGCGCGGACTGGCCCGCCTCGTCCAGGAACGACTGGCGGACGCTGTTGCGGGCCAGCTCGGCCACCCCGATCCGGTCCAGGCCGAGCAGCTCGGCGGCCACGGCGTACTCGTGGTTGAGCGTGGTCGAGAACATCGGCGGGTCGTCGGAGTTGATCGTGACGTTCACCCCGGCCGCGACCAGCGTCGGCAGCGGGTGCTCGGCCAGTGACGGGACCGAGCGCGTGCACACGTTCGACGTCGGGCACACCTCGAGCGCGATCCCGGTGTCCCTCAGGTGCTGCATCAGGCGCGGGTCCTGCGCCGCCGTGATGCCGTGGCCGATCCGCTCGGCGCCGAGGTGGGTGATCGCGTCCCAGATCGTTCCCGGCCCCGTCGACTCGCCGGCGTGCGGGACGCTGTGCAGCCCGGCCGCCTTGGCCGCGGCGAAGTGCGGGGCGAACTGCGCGCGCGGCACGCCGATCTCCGGCCCGCCCAGCCCGAAGCTGACCAGCCCGTCCGGACGCTGGTTGAGCGCGACGTCGAGCGTGAGGTCCGCGGCCGGCAGGCCGGCCTCGCCCGGGATGTCGAAGCACCAGGTGAGCTGGACGTTGTGGTCGGCCGCGGCCCGACGGCGGGCGTCCTCGACGGCCTCGCAGAACGCCTCGGCCGCGATCCCGCGCACGATCGACGAGTAGGGGGTCAGGGTCAGCTCGGCGTACCGGACGTTCTCGGCCCCCAGCTCGCGGGCGATCTCGTAGGTCAGCGTCCAGATGTCCTCGGGGTCGCGGATCAGGTCGACCACGGACAGGTAGATCTCGATGAAGTGGGCGAAGTCGGTGAAGGTGAAGTACTGCGCCAACCGCTCCGGGTCGGCCGGCACCGGCGTACTTCCGGCGTGCCGCTCGGCCAGCTCGGCGACGATCCGCGGCGAGGCGGACCCGACGTGGTGGACGTGCAGTTCGGCTTTGGGGAGTCCGGCGATGAACTCGGTCAGCTCGGTCATCGCCCGACAGTCTCACACAAGCCTGTCAGGTTTCCAGCCGGTTTGTGGCGACGGCGGTGGCTCGGCCCCGCGCCGTCCGGGCTGCCGCCGTGGACGTTGTGGCTTTGGACGTTGTGGCTTTGGACGTTGTGGCTTTGGCAGCCGCCGTCTTGCGGGGCGAGACCTTGCGCTTGGTGGCGGGCGGCACCTCGAGCACGTGACGCAGGAACTGCCCGGTGTACGACGTGGTGATCGAGGTGATGGCCTCGGGCGTCCCTTCGGCCACGACGGTGCCGCCGCCGGATCCGCCCTCCGGGCCCATGTCGATGATCCAGTCGGCCGTCTTGATCACGTCCAGGTTGTGCTCGATCACGATGACGCTGTTGCCCTTGTCGACCAGCGAGTGCAGCACGCCGAGCAACTTGGACACGTCCTCGAAGTGCAGGCCGGTCGTCGGCTCGTCCAGGACGTAGATCGTGCGGCCGGTCGAGCGCTTCTGCAGCTCGGACGCGAGCTTGACCCGCTGCGCCTCCCCGCCGGACAGCGTCGGCGCGGGTTGGCCCAGTCGCACGTACCCGAGCCCGACGTCGACGAGCGTGATCAGGTGCCGCGCGATCTTGGTGATCGGCGCGAAGAACTCGGCGGCCTCCTCGATCGGCATCTCCAGCACTTCGCTGATCGTCTTGCCCTTGTAGTGGACCTCGAGCGTCTCGCGGTTGTAGCGGGCCCCCTTGCACACCTCGCACGGGACATAGACGTCGGGCAGGAAGTTCATCTCGATCTTGATGGTGCCGTCGCCGGCGCAGTTCTCGCAGCGTCCGCCCTTGACGTTGAAGGAGAACCGGCCCTGCTGGTAGCCGCGGACCTTCGCCTCGGTCGTCTCGCTGAACAGCTTGCGGATGTGGTCGAACACGCCGGTGTAGGTGGCCGGGTTCGAGCGCGGGGTGCGGCCGATCGGTGACTGGTCGACGCCCACCACCTTGTCCAGCTGCTCGACGCCGCGCACCCGCTTGTGCCGGCCGGGCGGCAGCTTGGCCCCGTTGATCTTGTTGGCCAGCGAGGCGTACAGGATGTCGTTGACCAGCGTCGACTTGCCCGAGCCGCTGACTCCGGTCACCGCGACGAAGCAGCTGAGCGGGAAGGCGACGTCGACGTTGCGCAGGTTGTGCTCGCGCGCACCCTCGACGACGAGTTCGCGGCCGGCCTGTACCGGGCGCCGGATGAGTGGGACGTCGATCGCCCGCCGCCCGGACAGGTAGGCACCGGTGATCGAATCCGGCGCCGCGAGCAGGTCTTCGACCGTGCCGCTGACGACGATCGAGCCGCCGTGCTCGCCCGCGCGCGGGCCGATGTCGACCACCCAGTCCGCGGCCCGGATGGTGTCCTCGTC
>JBDTGE010000075.1:0-3179 GCA_039937575.1 Jatrophihabitantaceae bacterium | reverse complement strand
CCGTCCCGTACCGACCGAGCAACCGTCGGCGACCTCCCCGGCGGAACCCAACCCCACGACCACCGGCCGCCCATGCGACGAAGTCGCGTCGGCTCTGGTGTCCGCCCCGAGCGCAGCGAGGGGTGGCGCCAGAGCCGACAGCGGCCCCAGAAGCATCGTGTCCGCCCGAGCGCAGCGAGCGGCGGGCGCGTTGATCGACTGCGGCCCCAGAGGCCAGCCTCAAAAATCAACCGGTGCAGGCGGCCAGGTGGAGCGACAGCGGACCCTCGCGCTGGGCCACGAACGCCGCCCCGTGGGCCGAGGCCACCGCGCCGTCGTACTGCCAGTACTGCAGTTGGTCGCCGGTGCCGGCGTCCACGCACCAGAGCCCGTCACCGCCGGCGCCGGAGCGGACCCACAGCACGTTCGTGCCGGCCGCCGCGCCGATCGCCCCCGGGCCCAGCTGCGGCGAGAGCTCGCTGAAGACGATCGGACGCAGCGTCGTGGGGTCCAGTCGGGCCAGCACCGCATTCGCGCCACCGAACCCGGCGGCCCAGATCGAGCCGCCGACGACCAACAGGTCGCCCTTGCCGAACGGTGCACTCGGACCGAGGACGGACCGCGCCGTCGCGGGGAGGTACGACGACACACGCGCGCCGTTGTCGAAGCCGAGCAGCAGCAGCCGCGAGCGCGCCGGGTCGGCCACGATCGACGTGTACTGGCCGCTCAGCGACGTGATCGTTGCCGGCGCCCGGTTCGGCGAGGTGATGTCCAGGACTGCGGTCGTCGTCGCCAGGTACAGATGACCGGCGTACGCCGCGGCCGAACGCACCTCGCTCGGCACCTGCAGGCGACCGAGTTCGGCCAGGGTTCGTGAGTCGAACTCGACGAAGTTCGCCGGCGCCACCCCGTAGGTGACCACCCAGACGTGGTGGGCCGCCGGATCGAGCACCAGGTGGAACGTCGCGTCACCGGACGCCCCGTCCAGGCCGTTGACCGCCGTCACGCCGTCGGACACCGGCGACGCCGGATCGGTGATGTCGATGCGGTACAAGGCACCGCTGGAGAACTCGTAGAGGATCTTGCCGTCGATCGCCAGGTCGCCCGCGGAGCCCGTGAGCAGCGAGGAGGCGATCGGCGGACCGGACGAGGTCGGACCGAGTTTGGGTTTGGTGCCGCCGTTCAGCGAACCGACGCCCGTGACCACGACCCCGACCGCGACGGCGGCCACCGCCGCCCAGAGCGCACCGATCGCCCAGCGCGGGAGCGAGCGGCGGCGACCGAGGTCAAGGAGATCGTCCTGTGACTGCGAGCCGACCTCCGGACGGTAGTCCGGTTCATCGGGCATGCCTCGATCGTGCGCTGTGCCGAACCGTCAGAACAGCACGGGCCGATAAAGACTTCGACGTCAGAGGATGGGCTCGGGCCGGTAGCTCGCGGCGCCCGGTTCGCTGGCCAGCACCCGGTCGACGCTCGCGAGCACCGCCGCCACTTGCGCCCGCGCCGCGCCGGTGAACGACAACGGTTCGGCCAGCAACGAATCGAGTTCGCCGGCCGAAAGCCCGAGGCGCGAGTCAGCGGCCAGCCGTTCGAACAACTCGTTGCGGTCGGTCCCCTTCTCGCGCATCTCGAGCGCGACCGCGACCGCGTTCTGCTTGATCGCCTCGTGCGCGCGCTCGCGACCGACGCCGGCCCGGACCGCGGCCATCAGCACCTTGGTGGTGGCCAGGAACGGCAGGTACCGGTCCAGTTCGCGCTCGATCACCGCGGGGAAGGCACCGAACTCGTCCAGCACGGTCAGCGTCGTCTCCAGCAGCCCGTCGAGGGCGAAGAAGGCGTCCGGCAACGCGACGCGGCGGACCACCGAGCACGACACATCGCCCTCGTTCCACTGGTCGCCGGCCAGCTCGCCGACCATCGACGCGTACCCGCGCAGGATGACGGTGAAGCCGTTGATGCGCTCGGCCGAGCGGGTGTTCATCTTGTGCGGCATGGCCGACGAGCCGACCTGGCCCGGCTGGAAGCCTTCGGTGACCAGCTCGTTGCCGGCCATCAGCCGGATCGTCTTGGCCAGCGAGGACGGTGCGGCGGCCAGCTGCACCAGTGCGGTCACGACGTCGTAGTCCAGCGAGCGCGGGTACACCTGCCCGACGCTGGTGAGCGTGCGGGCGAAGCCGAGGTGCTCGGCCACCCGGGACTCGAGCGTCGCCAGCCGGACCGCGTCGCCGTCGAGCAGGTCGAGCATGTCCTGCGAGGTGCCGACCGGTCCCTTGATCCCGCGCAGCGGGTAGCGCGCGGCCAGGTCGTCCAGGCGGCCGAGCGCGACGAGCAGCTCGTCGGCGGCGCTGGCGAAGCGCTTGCCCAGGGTGGTGGCCTGAGCGGCGACGTTGTGCGTGCGACCGGCCATGACCAGCGACTCGTACTCGCCCGCGCGCCGAGCCAGTCGGGCGAGCACGGCCAGCGTCTTCGTCCGGATGAGCGCCAACGCCGAACGAACCTGCAGCTGCTCGACGTTCTCGGTGAGGTCGCGGCTGGTCATCCCCTTGTGGACCTGCTCGTGACCGGCCAGCGCGGCGAACTCCTCGATGCGCGCCTTCACATCGTGCCGGGTGACCCGCTCCCGCGCGGCGATGCCGGCCAGGTCCACCGCGTCGGTGCCCTGATCGACCACGGCCTGGTAGGCGTCGATCGACCCGTCCGGGACGTCAACTCCGAGCTCGGCCTGCGCGCGCAGGACGGTCAGCCACAGCCGGCGCTCCAGCACGATCTTGTGGGCCGGCGACCAGGTCGTGGCCATGTCGGTGGAGGCGTAGCGACCGGCGAGGACGTTCGGGATCGGTGGCTTCACGCCCCCATTGTCTCAGCCGACGGCGGTCAAGCGTGCGTCGGCCGCGAGCGCGGCCATCGCGTTGAACGGCGGCGTCCAGCCGACCGGTCCGGTGACGTTGATCGTCACGAGAAAGCCGGAGTTACCGGTCGGATGGGACAGCGAGCCGACCACCTGGCCGTCGGACTGCGCCGTGCCGCTCGTCGTCGTCATGCTGCTGACGCCTCGGGTGACGGTGACGGCAACGGTCATCCCCCCGGGCGCGGTCGCCGTCATCGCGCGGTACCACGCCCGCCCGTCGGTCCCGGCTGTGGCGTCGACCTGGTCCTTCGCGGCCGTGGTCCCCAAGTGCTGGGCCACGGCCCGCAGGAAC
>JBDTGE010000074.1:0-5589 GCA_039937575.1 Jatrophihabitantaceae bacterium | reverse complement strand
GGCCAGGTACGACGGGCACATCACCGCACCGGTCTCGGTGTTGTCGGCGCGGCACTTGCCGATACCGACGCAGCGATGGACGGCGATCGTCAGGTCGCCGTCGTCGTGCGGGTAGGCGAAACCCAGGTGGGTCCGCAGCGGCTTGGCCTGTGGCACGCGCAGGTCGGCGTCGAGCGGGGCCGGGTCGACGAGCACGCCGGGGTTGAGGAGGTTGCCCGGGTCGAAGATCTGCTTGACCGCCTTGAACGCGGCGATCGCGTCCGCCGAGTACATGTACGGCAGCAGCTCGCCGCGGGCCCGCCCGTCGCCGTGCTCGCCGGACATCGACCCACCGTGCCGGCCGACCAGCTGCGCCGCCTCGGTCACGAACGCGCGGTACTGCTCGGGCGCCGTCGAAAAGGGGAAGTCGATGCGGACGTGCACGCAGCCGTCGCCGAAGTGGCCGTAGGTCAGCCCGTCGACACCGTGCTCGTGCATCAGCCGGTCGAACTGGCGCAGGTACTCGCCTAGCTGATCGGGCGGGACGGCCGCGTCCTCCCAGCCCGGCCACGCGGGCGCGCCGTGTGGGGTGCGACTACCGAGCCCGGACCCGTCCTCGCGGATGCGCCACAGCGCGCGGGCGGGCGCTCCGGTGACGACGAGCGAGTCGATGCACGCGGAGTCCACGATGAGCTGGTCGGCGGCGGCGCGCGCTTCGGCCTCGGTGTCGCCCGCCGTCTCGACGAATAGCCAGCCCTCGCCGCGCGGCAGGTCGGGCACCGCCGACGCGCCGCGCCGGGTGCGGACCACGTTGACCAGCCGGGCGTCCATGCCTTCGATGGCGACCGGGTCGTGCGGCAGCAGGCCGAGCACGGCGTCGGCCGCGGCCGGCATGTCGCGGTACCCGAGCACCGCGAGCGCGACCGCCTTCGGCGACTGGACCAGTCGCACCGTCGCCCCGGCGATCAGGCCCAGCGTGCCCTCGGTGCCGACGAGGAACTTGGCGACGTCCGCTCCGTTCTCGGGCAGCAGATGCTCGAGCGAGTAGCCGGACACCTGCCGGGTGAACCGGCCGAACTCGGTGCGGATCAGCTCCAGCCGCGCGCTGACCACCGCGTCCAGGGCAGTGGGGATCGGGCCGCCGCCGAGCAGCCCGTCGCGGCCGAGCCGGCGGGCGGCCAGCTCGGTGCCGTCGGCCAGCAGCAGGTCGATCGCGACGACGTTGTCCGCTGTGCGCCCGTACTTCAGCGCGCGCGAGCCGCAGGCGTTGTTGCCGAGCGAGCCGCCGATCGTGGCCCGGGCATGGGTCGACGGGTCCGGGCCGTACCGGAGCCCGTGCGGCGCCGCGGCGGCCGTGATGTCGTCCAGGACGGTGCCGGGTTCGACTACGGCCGTCCGGGCGTCCGGGTCGACGGACCGCACGCGGTTCAGGTGCCGGGAGAAGTCCAGGATCAGGCCGGTCCCGACCGCGTTGCCCGCGGTCGAGGTACCACCGCCGCGGCTGGTGACCGGGACCCCGTGCTGCCGCGCGACCGCGAGTGCGGCCGCCGCGTCCTCGACGTGACGGGGGAAGGCCACGACGGTTGGGACGAGGCGGTAGTTGGACGCGTCGGTCGAGTACTCGGCCCGGCGGCGCGTGGAGTGATCGACGTCGGTGAGCCCGGCCCGGCGCAGCGCGGTGGCCAGCGCCTGCGGCTCGGTGCTCGTCATCGCGCCATTGTTCCGTACTGCTGGCCTGGTTTCCCCGCTGGTGGTCACCTGGTGCGCCGGTTTTCCCCGCTGATGCCCGGTCGAGCGCGACCTTTCCCCGCTGGTGGCCGAATTCAGCCCCGGAATCGGCCACCAGCGGGGAAATCACGCTCGGCTAGCAGTCAGGGAGCTAGCCGTCAGGGGCCAGCAGTCAGGAGGCGAAGTAGTGCGGGGGCGCAGTGCCGTCCAACGCCAAGGCGACCGCCGCGCGCGCCGCCACCGGTCCGACCAGGTTCCCGGTCCCGTTGTAGCCGCCGATCGCGACGACGCCGGGCTCCACGGCGGTGCACAGCGGGCGGCCGTCCTCGGTGTAGCCGACCGACGCCGCCCAGTGGTGGCTGACCGCGACGAGCGCGCCGGCCATCCGCTCGGCGACATGCTCGATCTGCAGCTGCACCGACACGGTCGGTTCGGTGTCGGCCGTCCACTCGTCCTCGACGAACTGGTCCCGTCCACCGCCGACCGCCAGGGTGCCGTCGCCGCCCTGTTGCGCGTAGTCGTAGCCCCAGCGGCCGTACACCGGGCAGGGCAACCGTCCCGCGGGTACGGGCTCGGTCGCCAGCATCTGCAGTCGCGCGGTCCGCACCCGCCCGACCAGCTGCGGCAGCAGCCGTTCCAGCTGGCCGTCGACGGCGACGATCACCACCGGTGCGCTGACCGTGCCGCAGCCGGTGACCACCACGCCGGGCGCGATGCTCTGCACCGGCGTGTGCTCGTGCAGGGCCGCCGTCCCGCGCAGCGCCGCCGCGAGGCCGAGCGCGCGCCGGGCCGGGTTCATCGCGGCGTCGTCGGGCAGGTAGATCCCTTGTCCCAGCGGGCCGTCGTAGCGCTGCACCGCGATCTCGTGCTCGCGCAAGGCCGCCTCGTGTACGGCGATATCCGCGAGCTCGCGTGCCCGGTCCGCCGCCTCGACGTCGGACTCGGGCGGGCCGGGCAGCCCGGCCAGGCGGATCGAGCCGACGCGCCGCACCACGTCCGGGCCGAGCGTCGACTCGAGCCGGTCGAGCTCGGCCAGCGTCTCGCGGTACAGACCGACGGCCGCCTGGGCTCCCCACGTGCTGATCGCGTCGGGCAGGAACAGCGCCGATCCGCCGAGCAGGAATCCGCCGTTGCGACCCGCGGCGCCGGCGGCCACCCGACCCGCGTCCACGCCGACGACGGCCAGCCCGCGCTCGACCAGAGCCGCCACCGCCGCGAGCCCGGACCCGCCGAGCCCGATCACGCAGGCGTCCGCGGTGCAGTCGCCGTCCAGCGGCGGCAACCCGGTCCAGGCCCCGACCAGCGGATCGTCGTCCCAAGCCACCCTCATGACTCGATTGTGCAAGCTCTGGCGTCCCTGGGCCGCCAAGGCTTGCCCAATCGGGCGCTCACAGCACCTTGGACAGGAACGCCTTCGTCCGCTCGTGCTGCGGGTTGGTCAGCACCTCGCGCGGATGACCGCGCTCGACCACCACCCCGGCGTCCATAAACACCAGTGAATCGCCGACCTCGCGAGCGAAACCGATCTCGTGCGTGACGACGATCATGGTCATGCCGTCCATGGCCAGTTGCTTCATCGCGTCGAGCACGTCACCGACTAGTTCGGGATCGAGCGCGGAGGTGGGTTCGTCGAACAGCATCAGCTTCGGCTCCATCGCCAGTGCTCGGGCGATGGCAACTCGTTGCTGCTGCCCCCCGGAAAGCTGACTCGGGTACGCCGCGCGTTTGTCCGAGAGGCCGACGCGGTCGAGCAACTCGAGGGCACGTTTGGTGGCCGCCGCCTTCTTCTCGCCGCGGACGCCGACTGGTGCCTCAATCACGTTGTCCAGCACGCTCATGTGCGGGAACAGGTTGAACCGCTGGAACACCATGCCGATCTCAGCTCGCTTGCGACAGACCTCGGAGTCCTTGAGTTCGTGGATCGTGTCGCCGCGTTGGCGGTAGCCGACGAGTTCGCCGTCGACGAACAGCCGACCGCCGTCAATCTTTTCCAGGTGGTTGATGCAGCGCAGGAAGGTCGACTTGCCCGAACCCGACGGACCGATGATCACCATCACTTCGCCAGGCGCGACCTCGAGGTCGATGCCTTTCAGCACCTTGACCAGGCCGTAGTGCTTGTGCACGCCCTCGGCCTGCACCATCAATGCACGACTGTTCTGGCTCATGAGTCCATCGCCCCTCACTCCGCCTTTGACGCCGACGCAGCGGTCAGCTCCGGGATCACCGGGTGGGTCGAGAACATCCGACGCAAACGCTGCAACGGCGTCAGCGGCAGCGCACGCGAGGAACCGCGGCCGAAGTAGCGCTCCACATAGAACTGTCCCGCCGTGAGGATCGACGTCACGATCAGGTACCAGAGGCTGGCGACCAGAAGCATCGGGACGATCTGATACGTGGTCGCGTAGATCAGCTGGACCGAATAGAGCAGTTCGGTCACCGTGATGACGCTGGCCAGAGATGACGTCTTGAGCATCGAGATCGTCTCGTTGCCCGTCGGCGGGATGATCACTCGCATCGCCTGCGGCAGCACGATGCGCCGCATCGTCCGCAGCCGGTTCATACCCAGCGCTTGCGCGGCTTCCGCCTGCCCGAGGTCGACCGAGATGATGCCGGCGCGGACGATCTCGGACATGTAGGCCGCCTCGTTCAGACCGAGTCCGACGAACGCGAGGACGAACGGGGAGAGCTGGTTCGCATCGATGTGGACCCACTCGGGCCCGAACGGAATCCCCAGTGCGAGCTTGGGAAAGACGTAGCTCAGGCTGAACCAGAACAGCAACTGCACCAGCACTGGAGTGCCGCGGAAGAACCAGATGTAACCCCAGGCGACCCACCGCACGATCGGGTTCTGCGACAGCCGCATTACGGCCAAAAGCACCCCGCCGACGATTCCGATCGCCATCGCGATCACGGTGAGTTCCAGCGTCACGACCAGCCCGTCCAGGATCTGTCGAGACAAGAAGTACTGTCCGACGACGTGCCAGCCAAATCGATCCTGCATCGTGTTGCCGCGCTTGATGCGCGCAAACACAGCCGCATGCACGGCCATCACGGCAAGCAGCAACAGCACTACCGCCGCGACCCAGCGTCCGGGGTGACGCACCGGAACGGCGCGGATCTGCGAAGGCGCGTGCGTTCCGGTGCGGTCCGGATCAACCTGTGTCATCGAGCGACGGTCCTAGCTCGTCGCGCCGTTGATCACCGGCGCGGTGATCGCCCCGTCGCTCAGGTTCCAGTTCTTCAGGATGGTGGCGTACTGCCCGTTCGCGATCAACACCTTGAGCGCCGCCTGAACCGCTGCGGCCATCCCGTTGCCCTTCGGTAGGGCGATGCCGTACGGCGCGGTGCCGAACGGCGTGCCGCTTGCTTTGAACTGGCCATTGGACTGGGTGATGATGTAGGCGACCGGCGGCGAGTCGGCGAAGCCGACGTCCGCCCGGCCACTGGACACGGCCAGGTTCGCGCTGCTCTGATCGGAGAACTGCTGCACGGTGACAGCCGACTTGCCGCTCGCGGTGCACCGCTTCGACTGAGCCAGCGCATCGGACTGCTCGGTCGTGCCGTTCTCGACGGCGACCTTGGCGCCGCAGATCGAGTCCAGACCGTCGAAGGTCTTGGTGCTGTCGGACTTGACGTAGAAGCTCTCGCCAGCCGAGAAGTAGGTGACGAAGTCGACAACTTTCTCGCGCTTCTTGCTGTCCGTGAACGACGACAGGCCGACGTCGTACTTGGCGCTCTGCAGCCCGGGAATGATCGCGTCGAAGGTGACGTTGCTTTCGGTCACCTTCAGCCCGAGCACCTTGCCGAGCGCGAAGCCCAGGTCGGCATCCATGCCGATGACCGGCGTGGTGGTCCCTGGCTTGAAGAACTCGTCCGGCGGGT
>JBDTGE010000073.1:0-7176 GCA_039937575.1 Jatrophihabitantaceae bacterium | reverse complement strand
CGGGGTGCGCGTTCGCGGCGGCAGCGCACCAGCGGGAGGACGCCACGGTGTCCCCGACCGTGATCGCGCGGACGACGCCGACCGTGCGGGCCTCGGCCATCGCCGTCGCCACGAACCGGTCCGACGCGGCCAGGCCCGCCCGCTCGGCCATCGCGTCCAGGTGCGTGTGCGCGTCGAAGACCGGGGTGGGCAGGGGATCGGACATCCCGCTCTCCGCGCCGGTCACTCGGCCGCCGGTCGAAGTCGGTCCAGCTCCTCGTCGACCACGGACGGATCGAGCTTGGTGAAGATCGGCGTCGGCGGCGCCAGCGGGTGGCCCACCGCGATCGGCGTGGACTCCCAGCGGGCACCGGTGTCGTAGTCACCGGTCAGCACCGAGTAGCCCGGTGATCCCGGCGCCGTCGGCTCGTCCACCTCGACGAGCTCGGGCATCCGGGCCCAGTCGCCCTCCCCGCCGAGCAGCGTGTGCACCTGGGCCGAGGACGAGGGCAGGAACGGCGTTAGCAGCGTCTTGGCGTCGGACACGACCTGCAGCGCCACGTGCAGCACCGAGGCCATACGGTCCGGGTCGCTGTTCTTCAGCTTCCACGGCTCCATGTCGGACAGGTACTTGTTCGCGGAGCCGACGACGTCCATGGCCTCGTTGATCGCCGCCTTCTGCCGCGAGCGGGCCAGCAGGTCACCGACCGACGCGAACGCCGCCTTCGACGTGGCCAGCAGCGCGTGATCGGCGTCGGCCAGCGCGCCGGGCCCGGGGATGGCGCCGAGGTTCTTGGCCGCCATCGAGACGGTCCGGTTGACCAGGTTGCCCCAGGTGCCGACGAGCTCCTCGTTGTTTCGGCGCACGAACTCCGACCAGGTGAAGTCGGTGTCCTGGTTCTCCGGGCCGGCCACCGCGAGGTAGTAGCGCAGCGCGTCGGCGTCGTAGCGGCCGAGCAGGTCGCCGACGTAGATCACCACGTTGCGGGACGAGGAGAACTTCTTGCCCTCCATCGTCAGGAACTCGCTGGAGACCACCTCGTACGGCAGCTCGAGCTCGCCGAGCGAGCCCGGCGTCCCGCCCTTGGCCCCGATGCCCGAGTAGCCCATCAGCATCGCCGGCCAGATCTCGGCGTGGAAGACGATGTTGTCCTTGCCCATGAAGTAGTAGGCGCGCGGCGGGTTGCCGGGGTCGCTGACCTGCCACCAGGCGCGCCACGCCTCGGGATCGCCACTGCGGGCGGCCCACTCGATCGACGCGGACAGGTAACCGACGACGGCGTCGAACCAGACGTAGATCGACTTGTCCGGGCGCTCGCGCCAGCCGTCGAGCGGAACCGGGATGCCCCACTCGAGATCGCGGGTGTACGAGCGGGGCTTGAGGTCATCGAGCAGGTTGAGGCTGAACTTCTGCACGTTCGGGCGCCAGTGCGTCTGCTTCTTCAGCCATGCGGCCAGCACCTCCGCGAACGCGGGCAGGTCCAGCATCATCTGCTCGACCTCCACGAACTTCGGCGTCTCGCCGTTGATCTTGGACACCGGGTTGATGAGGTCGATCGGGTCCAGCTGGTTGCCGCAGTTGTCGCACTGGTCGCCGCGCGCGTGGGGGAATGCGCAGATCGGGCAGGTGCCCTCGATGTAGCGGTCGGGCAGCGTGCGGCCGGTGGACGGGCTAATCGCGCCGAGCTGGGTGTGCGCGAAGACGTAGCCGTTCTTGAGCAGGCCGAGGAAGATCTCCTGCGCGATCGCGTAGTGGTTCTTGGTCGTGGTCCGGGTGAACAGGTCGTAGGACAGCCCCAGGTTCTGCAGGTCCTTGGCGATGACGAGCGCGTTGCGGTCGGCCAGCTCGCGGGGGGTGACGCCCTCCTTGTCGGCCTGCACCTGGATCGGCGTGCCGTGCTCGTCGGTGCCGCTGACCATGAGCACGTCGTTGCCGGCCAGGCGCTGGTAGCGCGCGAAGACGTCGGACGGGACGCCGAAGCCGGCGACGTGGCCGATGTGCCGCGGGCCGTTGGCGTAGGGCCAGGCGACGGCGGTCAGGATGTGCTCAGAGGTTCCCACAGGCCAAGGTTAGTGGGCGCGAGCGAGGCGATAGTCCGCCCGTTCAGCGCGACTTGGCGTCGACGACGGCGTCGAACACGTCCCGCTTGGGCACTGCTCGGGCCCGAGCCACGTCGGCGATGGCGTCCTTGCGGGACTGACCGGCCGCCTCCCGCGTAGCCACGTCCTGCGCCAGCGCGTCGGCGCTGACCGGCACTGCGGACGGCAGCGCACCGGCGACGACGATGGTGATCTCGCCGCGGACGTCGCCGGTGGCCCACTGCGCGAGCTCGGCCAGCGGACCGCGGCGGACCTCCTCGTAGGTCTTGGTCAACTCGCGGCACACCGCGGCCGGGCGCTCGGGCCCGAACGCCTCGGACAGGTCGGCCAGTGCCTCGGCCAGCCGGTGCGGCGCCTCGAAGAAGACCAGGGTGCGGGCCTCGGTGGCGAGGGCGGCGAGCGAGCGGCGGCGCTCGCCCGACTTGCGCGGAAGGAACCCCTCGAAGCAGAAGCGGTCGACCGGCAGCCCCGATACGGCCAGCGCGGTCGTCACCGCGGACGGCCCGGGCAGCGCCGTCACCCACAGGCCGGCCGCGACCGCGGCGGCCACGAGACGATAGCCCGGGTCGGACACCGACGGCATGCCCGCGTCCGTCACCACCAGCACGTCCTCCCCCGCCCGGAGCGCGTCGAGCAGCAGCGGGACCCGGGCGGACTCGTTGGCCTGGAAGAAGGAGACGATCCGTCCCACCGGGGTCACGCCCAGATCGCGGCACAGGCGCTGCAGCCGTCGGGTGTCCTCGGCGGCGATGACCGGTGCGCTCGCCAGCGCGTCCCGCAGCCGCTGCGACGCGTCCCCGGCCTGGCCGAGCGGCGCGCCGGCCAGGATCACCTGACCGGGCCCCTCCGACGGCGTCACGGCACCGACCCTAGGCGACGAGTGGGCATGGCTTTTCCCCGCTGGTGCCCGATTCACGCCACCCAAGCGGCCACCAGCGGGGAAATCACCCACCGCTTAGGATCGGGGCCGTGACTGCGACGCTGGAGGCTCCGGCCGAGGTCGCCGTATCCGACGGCGCCGACCTGACACCGCGCCCGGTCCCGGCCGCCCTGATCCCCTGGCGCGACCCGAACCCGAGACTCGGCTGGGCCCTCACCGTGCTGGTCGCGGTCTTCGCCGGCTTCACCCGGTTCTGGGCGCTGGGCTTCCCGTCGGGCAAGGTGTTCGACGAGGTCTACTACACGACCGAGGCGCAGGAGCTGCTGCGGTACGGGTACGAGGACAACCGCGGCTTCATGTTCATCGTCCACCCGCCGCTCGGCAAGTGGTTCATGGCCCTGACGTCGGACATCTGGGGCAACAACGCACTCGGCTGGCGGATGGCTCCGGCGATCGCCGGCGTCATCGGGGTCGTGCTGCTCACCCGGATCGCTCGCCGCCTGCTCCGCTCGACCCTGTTCGGGGTCATCGCCGGCCTGCTGCTGACGACGGACGGCCTCTCCCTCGTCCTGTCGCGCACGGCGATCCTGGACATCTTCCTGCAGACGCTCGTCCTGGGCGGCTTCGGCGCCCTCGTCGTCGACCGCGACCGGATGCGGGCCCGGCTCGGTGAGCTCTACGCGGCGGGAGTGGACCTGGGCCGCGGCGTCCCGTCGCTCGGCCCGCGCCCGTGGCGGCTGCTGGCCGGCGTCATGTTCGGCGCCGCGTGCTCGATCAAGTGGACCGCGCTCTCGTTCTTCGCACTGTTCGTCCTGCTCAGCCTGATCTGGGACCGGGCGGCGTTCAAGAGCGCAGGTGTGAAGCGAGCGACGCGGGTCATGGCCCGGCGATCCCTGCTGCCGGCTCTCGGCTCGCTGCTCGCCACCCCGATCGGGGTGTACCTGCTCACCTACGTCGGCTGGTTCACCGGCGAGAACAGCTGGGGCCGGCACTGGGCCGACACCCACAGTCCGTCGACCCGGCTGGACCTGCTCGGCGTGCGGGTCCCGTTCACCTGGGCCTGGGTGCCGGGTCCGATCCGTTCGCTCGGCGCGTACACCCTGGACGCCTACCGCTTCCACGAGAACCTGACCAGCGGCCACAGCTACCAGTCCAACCCGTGGAGCTGGCTGGTGCTCGGGCGGCCGGTCGACTTCTACTACAACGGCTCCAACACCACGTGCGGCTCGAGCACGTGTTCGCGCGAGATCCTGCTGATCGGGACGCCGCTGATGTGGTGGGCGTTCGTGCCGATGCTGCTGTGGCTGGCCTGGCACTACGTCACCACGCGGGACTGGCGGGCCGCCGCGGTGTGGGTGGCGTTCATCGCCGGTTGGGCCGTGTGGTTCCAGGACCTGAAGCGGACGATGTTCCTGTTCTACATGGCTCCGCTCGTCCCGTTCCTGATCATCGGCCTGACCCTGGCGCTCGGGGCGATGCTGGGCCCGGCGGTGTACCGCACCGGCGATCGCTGGCGGGACGCGACCGCGCTGCGCCGCAGGCGGTGGGGCATCGCCGGGGTGTCGGCCTACCTGGGCCTGGTGATCGTCGACTTCGCCTGGATGTGGCCGATCTTCACCGGCGGCCTGCTGACCTACAACCAGTGGCACGCGCACATGTGGTTACCGTCATGGGTGTGACGGGTAGACGTCCGCACCACGCCTGCTAGAGAAGCCGACTAGAGAGACTAGAGAAGGAGCCCTAATGAGCTTGGCGGCAAAACTGCGTCGCGCCCCCGGACGTATCGTGACCGGGGCGTTCATCCTCAATTCGGGCATCGGCAAGTTCAAGGGCGACGAGAACACGGCCGCGGCGCTGCACGGCATGGCGTCCGGTGCGTACCCGTTCCTCGGCAAGATCCCGCCCAAGACGTTCCTGCGCGGCGTGGCGATCTCCGAGACGGCACTGGGTTCGGCGCTGCTGCTCCCCGTCGTCCCGTCGAAGGTGGCCGGGGCCGGACTGACCGGGTTCTCGGCCAGCTTGGTGGGGATGTGGTGGCGCACGCCCGGCATGCACGAGGGCCTGCGGCCGACCCAGCAGGGCACCGCGATCGCCAAGGACGTCTGGATGCTCGGCATCGGCGCCGGCCTGGTGGTTGACGGCGTGCTCGGCGACGCCGGTGATTCGCACTCGGTCCGGCGGGCCAACCGGCAGACCCGCAAGGCCGAGCGCAAGGCCACCAAGAACGACTACAAGGCGGCGGCTCTCGTTCGCCGGCGCGAGCTGCGGGCCGGCGCGAAGGCGTCGGCCAAGGCGCACGCCAAGGATCTCCGGAAGGCGGCGAGGTCCACGGCGCTCGAGCAGGCCGAGACCGCGCGCGAGGCCACCCGGCACGCAGCCGACGTAACGCGCGCGACGGCCAGGCAGCAGTCGAAGGCGGCCCGCAAGGCCGGGCGTAAGGCGGCGAGGAACGTCGCCGACGCCGCCCGTCCCGCCGCCGAGTCCGCACTGGCGGCCACCCGATCCGCGGCGGGGTCCGCTGCCACGGCGACCCGATCGGCCGCCGAGTCGGCCGCGGCGGCAGCGCGTCCGGCGGCCGAGTCCGCACTGGCGGCCACCCGATCGGCGGCCGAATCGGCTGCCGCCGCCACCCGATCAGCCGCGGAGAGCGTCGCCGACTCGGCGACGACGTCGGTCCACACGCTGGCGGACAAGGTCAGCAGCTGACTGCCCGCTTGGCCCGTGGTGCCACGGTCGGCGGCACGATCTAATCGGGGCACTACCGATCGCGCCGGAGGTGCACCGTGTACTACCCGCTGACCGTTCGTGACTTCCTCGATCGGGCCGAGAACGTGTACCCGGACCGCGTCGGGATCGTCGACGAGCCCGACCAGCCGGCGCCGAGTCTGGGCGAGGTCACCTACCGCGAGATGGCGGCGAACGCCCGGGCCCAGGCCGCGCGCCTGGATCAGCTGGGCGTGCCGGTCGGCGGGCGGGTCGCGGTCATCTCGCAGAACTCCGCCCGCCTGCTGACCTCGTTCTTCGGGGTCAGCGGGTGGGGCCGCGTTCTGGTGCCGATCAACTTCCGGCTGGCCCAGCCCGAGATCGAGTACATCGTCGGGCACAGCGGCGCGGACGTGGTGTTCGCCGATCCGTCGTGTGCGGCGATGCTCGACGGGTTGGACGTCGCGCACAAGTTCGTACTCGGGGACGACGAGGACCTGTACCTGCGCGACGCCGAACCGAAGGCGTGGGCCGAGCCGGACGAGGCGGCAACCGCGACGATCAACTACACGTCCGGCACCACCGCGCGACCCAAGGGTGTGCAGCTGACGCACCGCAACCTGTGGCTGAACGCGACCGTGTTCGGGCTGCACGAGACGATCAGCGACCGCGACGTCTACCTGCACACGCTGCCGATGTTCCACGCCAACGGGTGGGGCATGCCGTTCGGGATCACCGGAGTGGGCGGCCGGCACATCGTCCTGCGGCAGGTCGACGGGACCGAGATCCTGCACCGGGTGGAGCAGCACGGCGTCACGATCATGTGCGCGGCGCCGGCCGTGGTCAACGCGGCGCTGGACGGTGCGGCGACCTGGTCCGGCGCGATCCCCGGGCGCGACCGGGTGCGGATCGTCGTCGCCGGTGCCCCGCCGCCGTCCAAGACGATCGAGCGGGTGATCACCGACCTGGGCTGGGAGTTCTGCCAGATCTACGGCCTGACCGAGACCTCGCCGCTGGTGACCGTGAACCGGCAGCGGGCGGAGTGGGACGGGTTCGAGACCCACGAGCGGGCCCGCCGGTTGGGCCGGGCCGGGGCCCCCGCCCTGGGTGTGCGGGTCGCGATCGACACCGACGGCGAGGTGCTCACCGCGTCCAACCACAACCTGGAGGGCTACTGGGAGCAGCCGGAGGAGACGGCCCGGGCGACCGCGGGCGATTGGTTCCACACGGGCGACGGCGGCTACCTCGACGACGACGGGTACCTGGTCATCTCCGACCGCAAGAAGGACGTGATCATCTCCGGCGGCGAGAACGTGTCCTCGATCGAGGTGGAGGACGCCCTGACGTCCCATCCCGCCGTGCGCGAGGTCGCGGTGATCGGCATCCCGGACGAGAAGTGGGGTGAGCTGGTGACCGGCCTGGTCGTCACGGGCGCCGACGTCACGGCCGAGGAGCTGATCACGCACTGTCGCGCGCACCTGGCCGGCTACAAGTGCCCGAAGCGGATCGAGTTC
>JBDTGE010000072.1:0-4907 GCA_039937575.1 Jatrophihabitantaceae bacterium | reverse complement strand
GGTGGCGTCCTACCGAGCGATGGCCCTGCGCACGGCCGAACGGGCCCGCGCCGCCGGACGGCTGAGCGCTGGACAGTTCGCCGACGTGGCCGAGACCCTGGAGAGCGCGTGACGCAGGTCGTCCACTCCCGGGCCGAGTTCCTCGCCGCGAGGGAGGGGCTCGTCGGTCCGGTCGGCCTGGTCGCGACGATGGGTGCGCTGCACGCCGGTCACCTGTCGCTTATCCAGACGTCCGTGCGGGCGAGCGCGTCGACCGTCGTCACGGTGTTCGTCAACCCGATGCAGTTCGGGCCGAGCGAGGACCTGGCGCGCTACCCCCGCACGCTCGACGCGGACCTCGCCACGTGCACGGCCGCCGGCGCCGACCTGGTCTGGGCGCCCACGGTCCAGGACGTGTACCCGGGCGGGCCGGCCGAGGTACGCGTCGAGCCCGGGCGGCTGGGCGAGGACCTCGAGGGCGCGACGCGGCCCGGGCACTTCGCCGGCGTGCTCACCGTGGTCGCGAAGTTCTTCGGCCTGGTCCGCCCGGCCGTCGGCTTCTTCGGCGAGAAGGACTACCAGCAGCTGACGGTGATCCGGCAGATGGCCGCCGATCTCGACCTGTTCGTCGGGGTCGCCGGCGTGCCGACGGTCCGCGAACCGGACGGGCTGGCCCTCTCGAGCCGCAACGTCTACCTCTCGGCCGTCGACCGGCAGCGGGCGGTGGCCCTGTCGCGGGCGCTGTTCGCCGGTCAGGACGCGGCTCGGGGTGGTGCGGCGGCGGTGCTCGGGGCGGCTGGGCGGGTGCTCGCGTCCACCGACGGCGTGGCGCTCGACTACCTCGAACTGCGCGGCGTCGACCTCGGCCCGGCAGCCGAGTCGGGGCCGGCTCGGCTGCTCGTCGCCGCGCGCGTCGGCCCGACCCGGCTCATCGACAACGTGGCGGTACAGCTGTGAGGCTCGAGTTTTCCCCGCTGGTGCTCGGTCCGGCCTTGTTTTCCCCGCTGGTGCCCGATTTGGGCTCGTCAACCGGTCACGGGCGGGGAAAACCGGCCGCGCGGCTGGCGCTCTTCCCCGCTGGTGCTCGGTTTGGCAACCCCACTCGGTCACTGGCGGGGAAAACTGCGGCCACTCGGTCACTGGCGGGGAAGACTGCGGCCACTCGGTCACTGGCGGGGAAAACTGCCGGGGGTGCGCGGTGAGCTGCGCCGACCGAGCCCGCGCACTCCCGACCCGGCTGGTCGCGCCGGAACCGGGCTGGACGGCCGAGGCGGACGTGGTGATCGTCGGCTCGGGTATCGCCGGGCTGACGACGGCGCTGCACATCGCCCGGCACTCGTCGCTGCGGATCATGCTGGTCACCAAGGACGTGCTGGCCGCGGGCTCGACGCGCTGGGCGCAGGGCGGCATCGCGGCGGCGCTCGGGGCCGAGGACTCGCCGGAGGAGCACTTCGGCGACACCATCGTCGCCGGGGCCGGCGTGTGTGACGATGCCGCGGTGCGGGTGCTCGTCCGCGAGGGTCCGGCCGCGGTGCGGGAGCTGGCCCAGATGGGTGCTCGGTTCGACCGTCGGCAGGACGGTTCGCTGTCGCTCACCCGCGAGGGTGGCCATCACCGCGACCGCATCGCCCACGCCGGCGGTGACGCAACCGGCGCCGAGATCGAGCGGGCGCTGGTGACCCGGGTACTGGACGCGACCGGGGTCGAGGTGATCGAGCACGCGCTCGTCCTGGACCTGCTGCGCGACGTCGACGGTGCGGTCGCCGGGCTGACCCTGCACGTGATGGGCGAGGGCCAGCGCGACGGCGTCGGGGCCGTGCGGGCGCGGGCGCTCGTGCTGGCGACCGGGGGCATCGGTCAGATCTACGCCTCGACGACCAACCCGAGCGTGTCCACGGGCGACGGCGTCGCGGCGGCGCTGCGGGCCGGCGCCGTCGTGCGCGATCTGGAGTTCGTCCAGTTCCACCCGACCGTCGCCTGGCTCGGACCGCGCTCACGGGGTCAGCAGCCGCTGGTCAGCGAGGCCGTGCGGGGCGAGGGCGCGTTCCTCGTCGACGATGCCCGCGTGCGGTTCATGCTCGGGCAGCACGAGCTGGCCGATCTCGCGCCCCGGGACGTCGTGGCCAAGGCGATCCTGCGACGGATGCGCGAGAGCGGAGCCGAGCACATGTGGCTGGACGCGCGCGAGTTCGGCGCCGAGAAGTGGCGGGTGCGGTTCCCGACGATCAACGCGACCCTGCTCTCGCTCGGGATCGACCCGGTGCACGACCTGATCCCGGTCGTCCCGGCCTGCCACTACGCGAGCGGCGGCGTGCGGACCGATCTGTTCGGCGAGACCTCGGTACCCTGGCTGTTCGCGTGCGGCGAGACGGCCTGCACCGGGGTCCACGGCGCGAACCGGCTGGCGTCCAACTCGCTGCTGGAGGGACTCGTCTTCGGGCACCGCATCGCCGACACGATCGTGACCCGGCTGGGCCGGCCGTCCTCCCGCGTCGAACTCGCGCCGGCGCCCGCAGCCCAGGGTGTGGTCGACGACTCGGCGCGGCCGGTGCTGCAGCAGCTGATGTCCACACACGTCGGGGTGCTGCGCGACGCGAAGGGGCTGGACGCCGCCGACCGCGGGCTGGCCGACCTCGCCGCCGACGCCGGCGCCGCGCCGAGCACCGAGAACTGGGAGGCGACGAACCTGGTCACCGTCGCGTCCGCCCTCGTCCAGGCGGCGCAGCGACGCGAGGAGACCCGCGGGTCGCACTGGCGCGAGGACTTCCCCGACCGCGACGACGTCGACTGGCTCGGTCACCTCGACACGACGCTCACGCCCGACGGCACCCTCGAGACGACCTATCGACCGGAGCCCGCCACGTGACCGCACCCGCACCCGCTCGAGGCTGCCGCTGCCCGCTGCCCTCGTTTGCACCCGTACTCGCCGCTGTCCGTCCCGTTCTGGCGCGCACACCGGGTGCAAACCGGTGAGCGCCGCAGAGGAACTGGCACCCGGACTGTCCCGGGCGGCGGTCGCGGACGTCATCACGCGGGCACTGGATGAGGACCTCGGCGCCGCCGGTGACGTCACCACGACCGCCACCATCGCCGCGACCGCCGTCGCGTCGGCCGATCTGGTGCCCCGCCAGGACGGCGTGGTCGCCGGGCTGCCCGTCGCCGCCTACGTGTTCGAGCTGGTCAGCCAGGGCCGGCTGCGGGTCGAGTTCGGGACGGCCGACGGCGCCCGGGTCACGGCCGGCGAGGTGCTGGCCACGATCAGCGGCCCGGTGCGCGACATCCTCACGTCCGAACGCACCGCGCTCAACCTGCTCGGGCACCTGTCCGGCATCGCGACGCTCACCCGCGAATGGGTCGACGCGATCGAGGGCACCCACGCGCAGATCCGCGACACCCGCAAGACGCTGCCCGGCCTGCGCGCGCTGGAGAAGTACGCCGTCCGCGCCGGCGGCGGGGTGAACCACCGCCTCTCGCTCTCGGACGCCGCCCTCGTCAAGGACAACCACGTGGCCGCGGCCGGCGGGGTCGTCCCCGCGTTCGAACTGGTCCGCGCGGCCTACCCGGGCCTGTCGCTCGAGGTCGAGGTCGACACCGTCGAGCAGGCGCGCGAGGTCATCGCCGCGGGCGCGCAGCTCGTCCTGCTCGACAACATGCCGCCCGATCAGCTGCGCGAGGTTGTGGCCCTGGCAGCCGGCCGGACGAAGCTCGAGGCCTCCGGCGGACTGCTGCTCAGCAACGCCCGCGCCGTCGCCGAGACCGGGGTCGACTACCTTGCAGTCGGCGCTCTCACCCACTCGGCGCAGCAACTGGACATCGGCTTGGACATCCATGCCTAGGAACGCAGAGGCTTAGCTCATGCTGCTCGCGATCGACATCGGCAACACCAACACCAACCTCGGCGTGTTCGACGGAGACACCCTCGAGCGGTCGTGGCGGATCAAGACCGATGCCCGCAGCACCGCCGACGAGCTCGCCCTGACCTTCCGCGGCCTGCTCACCGATCACGAGATCACCGGCACGGTGGCCTGCTCGACCGTCCCCGCCGCGCTGCGCGAGCTGCGCGAGATGCTCGGCGCGTACTACCCGCACCTGCCGACCGTGCTGGTCGAACCGGGCGTGCGCACCGGCGTCAGCGTCCTCACCGACAACCCGAAGGAAGTCGGTACCGACCGCATCTGCAACACCGCGGCCGCCCACCGCCTCAGCGACGGGCCGTGCATCGTCGTCGACTTCGGCACGTCCACCAACTTCGACGTGATCAGCGCCCGCGGCGAGTTCCTCGGCGGCGCCCTCGCGCCGGGCATCGAGATCTCCCTCGACGCCCTCGCGGCCCGCGCCGCCCAGCTCCGCAAGGTCGAGCTGGTCGAGCCGCGCAGCCCGATCGGCAAGAACACCGTCGAGTCGCTGCAGTCCGGCATCCTCTACGGCTTCGCCGGCCAGGTCGACGGCCTGGTGCGGCGGCTGTCGCGGGCGCTCGTCCCGGCCGCACCGGAGTCGATCCACGTCATCGCGACCGGCGGCCTGGCGCGTCTGGTGATCGACCACTGCGAGACGGTCACGCGCTATGAGCCGGACCTGACGCTGCTGGGCCTGCGGCTGATCTACGAGCGCAACGCCTGAAGCCCGATTGTGCATGTTTCACCCCCGTTAGGCAGGGCGAACCTTGCACAATCGAGCGATGGATCTGCGAATCTTCACCGAACCCCAGCAGGGCGCGACCTACGACGACCTGCTCCGCGTAGCGCGCACGAGCGAGGAGTGCGGCTTCGACGCCTTCTTCCGGTCCGACCACTACCTGGCGATGGGCGACGGCGACGGCCGCCCCGGACCGACCGACGCCTGGGTGACGCTGGCCGGCCTGGCTCGCGAGACCTCGCGCATCCGGCTGGGCACGCTGGTCACGCCGACGACGTTCCGGCTGCCCGGCC
>JBDTGE010000071.1:0-7155 GCA_039937575.1 Jatrophihabitantaceae bacterium | reverse complement strand
ACAACGCCCTGACAGCCAAGGCGATCGCCGCCGAGGCCGGGGTCGACGACTACCTCGCCGAGGCCACTCCCGAGGACAAGATGGCGCTCATCCGCAAGGAGCAGGAAGGCGGTCGACTCGTCGCGATGTGTGGCGACGGCACCAACGACGCACCGGCGCTCGCGCAGGCCGATGTCGGGGTGGCGATGAACACCGGCACCTCGGCCGCCAAGGAGGCCGGCAACATGGTCGACCTCGACTCCGACCCGACCAAGCTGATCGAGATCGTCGAGATCGGCAAGCAGTTGCTGATCACGCGCGGCGCGCTGACGACGTTCTCCATCGCGAACGACGTCGCCAAGTACTTCGCCATCATCCCGGCCATGTTCGCCGCGGTGTATCCCGGCCTGGGCAAGCTCAACATCATGCGGCTGCACTCGCCGCAGTCGGCGATCCTGTCCGCGGTCATCTTCAACGCGCTGATCATCATCGCGCTGATCCCGTTGGCCCTGCGCGGGGTCCGCTACCGGCCGGCCAGCGCGAGTCAGATGTTACGCCGCAACATCTGCGTTTACGGCCTCGGCGGGATCATCCTGCCGTTCCTCGGGATCAAGGCCGTCGACGTCCTCATCCAGTTCATTCCCGGAATCCGGTGACTTCGATGCACTCCCTGATGAACGCGCTCCGCCCGTACGTCGCCGCACTGCGGATGCTGCTGGTCTTCACCGTCCTGCTCGGGGTGATCTACCCGCTGGCCATCACTGTGGCGGCCCAGATGCCCGGGCTGAAGACTCACGCTGACGGGTCACTGATCACGCGCGGCGGGCGGGTAGTCGGGTCGAAGCTGATCGGCCAGAGCTTCACCGGCACCAACGGCCGGCCGCTGCCCCAGTACTTCCAGAGCCGCCCGTCCGCGGCCGGCGCGGGCTACGACCCGACGGCGTCCGGGGCCAGCAACCGCGGACCGGAGTCGATCGTCGACACGCTGCCCGATCCGGCGGTGAAGGGCGACACGGGTCACCCGAGCCTGCTTACCCAGGTGTGCGCGCGCAGCGTGGCCTACGGCGAGCTCTACGGCGTCGACGGGTCACGCCCGTTCTGCGCCGGCGGGGTCGGGGCCGTCCTCGCCGTCTTCTGGTCCGGTCCGGGGTACCACGGCACGATCACCCGCGTCGTGAGTCTGAACCAGACCGCGCCGGCCACGCCGTTCGTCCGCTCGTACAAGGGAGTCAGGGTCCAGCTGGCCACCTTCGGGACGAATTACGCCCAGGGTCAGGTCGTCCCGATCCGCGGTGACGCGCCGGCACGCCCGGCCGTCCCGGCCGGTGCGGTCACCGCGTCCGGATCGGGCCTGGATCCGGAGATCAGCCCGGCCAACGCGGACATCCAGGAGCGACTGGTCGCGAGGACGCGGGGCATCACCGTGGCTCAGGTCAGCGCGCTGGTCGCGAGGTACGAGAAGGGCCGGGACCTGGGTTTCATGGGCGAGGCCCGGGTGAATGTGCTGCAGCTGAATCTGGCGCTGGACACGAAGTACCCGTACCGGGCGTGAGCACGTTGTCACCGAACGACCGCGGCCCGATGGTTGGAGCCACGGCGGCCGTGGTCGGCACCACCGCGGGCAGGGTCAGGCTGATGCCGGCACACACCACACACAGCCCGGCGGCCACCAGCCAGGCGACGTCGAAGCCGCGGACGACTGACGCCTGGCTGCTCAGGATCGTCACCAGCACCGCGACGCCGAGGGCCGACGCGATCTGCCGAGCTGAGTTGATGAACGCCGACCCGGTGGCTGAGCGGTGGCCGGGCAGCGCGGTCGCGCCCGCGGCGATCAGCGTGCTCAACCCGAGCCCGACCCCAACGCCACCGATGATCATGCTGGGCAGCAGGTCGCGCACGTAGTTCGGTTCGGTGCCGGCCAGGGGGACCCGCCACACCAGGGCGAGTCCGAACAGCACGCTGCCGAGCGCCGCCACGCGACCTGAACCCAGCCGCTGCACGAGCCGGACCGACGCGAAGGTCACGATCGGCACCATCGCCGGGCCCGGTGCCATGGCCAGGCCGGTGCGCAGGGCCGAGTAGTGCCAGACGTCTTGGCACCACAGGGCATTGGACAGCAGCATGATCGCGAACGCGGCGCTGAACGCGACGGTTGCCGCGTTCGCGACGGCGAAGCGGCGGATGCGCAGCAGGTGCAGCTCGACCATCGGGCTGGGGTGGGTCGCGCAGCGCCGGACGAACACCACGCTGCCGGCCACGGCGAGGGCCATCAGCCCGATCGTGCGGGCCGACGTCCAGCCCCAGGCCGGCGCCTGGACCAGGGCTCCGGTGAGTGCGGCCACCGCGACGACGAGCAGCGCGCTGCCGAACAGGTCGGGCATCGGCTCGCGCTCGTGTGCCGGCGGGCGGGGCAGCACGCGCAGCCCGGCGACCACGGCCACGATGCCGACGGGCAGGTTGACCAGGAAGATCCAGCGCCAGCTGATGCTCACCAGCAGCCCGCCCAGGACCGGCCCGGCGACTGCCGAAAGGGCGCCCACGGCCGACCAGCCGCGCGCCGCCGAAGTCCGCGACGACTCGGGCACCGCGGCCAGCAGCAAGGCCAGCGACGTCGGCAGCTGGGCTGCGGCACCGGCGGCCTGGACGATGCGAGCCGCGACCAGGACGCCCAGGTTCGGCGCGAGTGCACACGCCACCGAGGCCAGGGTGAACACGGTGATCCCGGCGAGGAACACCCGGCGATGACCGATGCGGTCACCCAGCCGACCGCTCGGGATCAGCAGCGCCGCGAGCGTCACCGCGTAGGCGTTCAGCACCCACGACAGCCCGGACAGTCGCACGCCGAAGCTGCGGCCCAGGTCGACCAGTGCGACGTTGACGATCCAGAGGTCGAGGTTGGACATGAACACGGCCGCGACGACGACCGCGATCACGACCCGACGGCTGGCCGGGTTTGATTGTCCAACTGACATGGCCCGAAACTAGCGCCCAGCGGTTTGATATGCAAACCTTGATTCATGCCCGTTCAAGCCCGACCGCTGCTCACGCCCGAACTCCCGGGTCGGCCGTGCTCGGTCGCCTCGGCGCTCGAGCTGGTCGGCGACCGGTGGTCCCTGCTCGCGGTGCGCGAGATCATGTTCGGCAACCGGCGCTTCAGCGAGATCGCACGCAACACCGGCGCCCCGCGTGATCGCCTGGCGGCGCGACTCAAGGCGCTGGTCGGTGCGGGCGTGCTCGAGCGGCGCGAGTACCAGCACTCACCGCCGCGCTCGGACTATCACCTCACCGCGGCCGGCCGCGAGTTGTCGCCGGTCATCCAGTCGCTGCTCCAATGGGGCGACAAGTGGGCGGTCGAGCGGCCTCCGGTCACGATGACCCACCACGAGCATCCCCTGCGCACGAAGACGGTCTGCGCGACCTGCGGCGAGAGCGTCCGGAGCCGCGATGTCCGGCGGACGTTCCACGTCGACGGCTGGGACCGGTCCGGACCGACCTGAGCTCAGCCGTCCTCGGCCAGCCCGTCGACGATCGCCTGGCCGATCGACTCGAGCTGGCCCACCTGCTCGGGCGTCAGCCGGCTGATCACTCGGGCCTGCACCTCACCCACGTGGCCGGGCGCGGCCGCGGCCAGCACGACGAGACCCTGTTCGGTCAGTTCGGCGACCTGGCCCCGCCGGTCGGTAGGGGCGTTCGTGCGACGAACCCAGCCCCGCTCCTCCAGCCGCGCGATCGCATGCGAGAGCCGGCTGCGCGAGGAGAGGGTGCGCGCGGCGAGTTCGCTCATCCGCATCGCGCGCCCCGGTTCCTCGGACAGCCGCACGAGGATCTCGTAGTACCCGTGCGGCATGCCGGCGTCGGCCTGCAGCTGGCGGTCCAGGGCGTCGAACAGCAGGGTGGTCGCTTCCAGGTACGCCCGCCACGCCCGCTGCTGGTCGGGGGTCAGCCACTGGGTGTCGGACATGCGCCGAGGATACGAGACTCCATCCGGAATAGTTGAACACTCAATCAGGTTGTAGGCGCATTCGCTCAGACATCGGACGAGGAGCCAGCATGGCGATCCACCGCCTCAATCACGCAGTACTGTACGTGCGCAATGTGCAACGCAGCGCCGACTTCTACCGGGACGTCCTGGGGTTCAGGCCGATCGAGGGCATGGACGGGATGCGCGGCGCGACCTTCTTGCGCGCTCCGGACTCGAGCAACGATCACGATCTGGGCCTGTTCGAGATCGGCGACACGGCCGAGACCTCGAGTGCCGGCCGCACCAGCGTGGGGCTCTACCACCTGGCTTGGGAGGTCGACACCCTGCGCGACCTCGAGAACCTGGCCGGCCGGTTGGCCGACGCAAACGCCCTTGTGGGCGCGTCGGACCACAGCACGACCAAGTCGCTGTACGGGCAGGACCCCGACGCCCTGGAGTTCGAGATCGCCTGGATCGTGCCGGCCGCACTGCTCGATGCCCAGACGCTGTCCGGCCGATCCGGAGTCCGGCCTCTGGACCTGAGTCGCGAGATCGCCCGCTACGGCATCGACACACCGGGCGGCATCGGCGTCAGCCGCCCGGTGCCGGCCTGATCGCATACGCACCGTGGGCAACCGGTCACAGGGCGGCGATCGCGGTAGCGGGCGCCGCCTAGAATCGCGGTACCCACTCGTCCACCGCGAAGGATGCCTGTGACTCGCGTACTTCTGCTCGAGCAGATCCACCCCGACGCGGCGACGATCCTGCGCTCGTCCGGCTTCGAGGTCGAGAGCGTCGACCGGGCACTGGACGAGGACGAACTCGTGGCCCGGATCGGTGACGTCAGCCTGATCGGCCTGCGGTCCAAGACGCACATCACCGAGCGGGTGCTGGAGGCGGCGCCGAACCTGGTCGCGATCGGCGCGTTCTGCATCGGCACCAACCAGATCGACCTGGACGCGGCGTCCGAGCGCGGCGTGACCGTCTTCAACGCCCCGTTCTCCAACACCCGCTCGGTGGTCGAGCTGGCGATCGCCGAGATCATCTCGATGACGCGCCGGATGACCGAGAAGAACTCCCTTATGCACAAGGGCGTTTGGGACAAGTCGTCCGACGGCGCGCACGAGGTCCGCGGACGCACGCTCGGCATCGTCGGGTACGGCAACATCGGCACGCAGCTGTCGGTCCTGGCCGAGAACCTCGGCATGCAGGTCATCTTCTACGACACCGCGGACAAGCTCGCCCTCGGCAACGCCCGCCGCTGCATCTCGATCAAGGAGTTGCTGGCCGAGTCCGACATCGTGACCCTGCACGTCGACGGTCGCCCGTCCAACAAGAACCTGTTCGGCGAGAGCGACTTCGCCCAGATGAAGCCCGGCTCGCTGTTCCTCAACCTGTGCCGCGGTTTCGTCGTGGACTACTCGGCCCTGCGCGCGCACATCGAGTCCGGGCACATCGCCGGCGCGGCCGTGGACGTGTTCCCGGTCGAGCCGAAGGGTCGCGGTGACGAGTTCGTGTCCGAACTGCGGGGGCTGAGCAACGTCATCCTGACCCCGCACATCGGCGGGTCGACCGAGGAGGCGCAGGAGGACATCGGGCGGTTCGTCGCCGGTAAGTTCCGCGACTTCGTGCTCGACGGCTCGACGGCGATGAGCGTGAACCTGCCCGGTCTCGCGCTGCCCCAGGCGCCGGACACCTGCCGGCTGATCCTCATCCACCGCAACGTCCCCGGCGTGATGGCGACGGTCAACGGCGTGTTCGCCGAGCACAAGATGAACGTCGAGGCCCAGCTGCTGGGAACGCGAGGCGATCTGGGTTACGTGGTCACCGACATCGGCGCCCGCTTCACCGACGAGATGCTCGATCAGCTGCGGGCCCTCCCGGAGACGGTTCGGCTCCGCCTGCTGTAGCGGCCCGAGCAGCGGCTGAGCACCGCAGTCACCCGCTCGCGTCCCGTGCGAGGCTGGATCGGACGCGGCGGTTCGGCCGCGCTCCCGGACGAGATGCGCCGTACCCGGAACGCGCTACAGCTATCTGGTGCTCAACGAGATCGGCTCGGCCGTGCTGGCCACCTGCGCGGTCATCGATCGGCAGTGGGGGTTCCTGCTGCTCGAGGGGGTCTGGGCGATCGTCACCGCGGCCAGCCTGGTGTGCCGGGTCGGCCAATCTCGCGCCACGACTGGCTAACACCGATTTCATGAGGCATCCTGTCTTCGGCGGGGGACGCCGTCCGATCGAAGGTTTCGCATGTCCCTGCGTCGCTGCCTCTGCTCCCTGTTCGTCGCCATTGTCGCCCTGACCGGGCTCGCGCTCGCCGCGCCGGCCGTGGCTGCTGCGCCCAGCCCCCGGACGCCCGCCGGCCTGCCGGTCGCGATCGAACCGCTCGCCGACGACATCGCGCAGACCTCGTGCGACCCGTTCATCAAACCCGGGACGGCCAAGCTGGCGAAGCTGTTGATGCAGACCTACCCGGGCACGACCTACATGTCGACGTATGCGTGCGGGACCGACGGCCCGGTGAGCGAGCACTACGACGGGCGGGCCATCGACTGGATGGTCTCTATCCGCACCCCCGCGCAGTACGCCGATGCCCAGGCCTTCCTGACCTGGTTGCTGGCCAAGGACGCGCACAAGAACGCCGACGCGATGGCCCGCCGCCTCGGGGTCCAGTACGTCATCTACAACAACCGGATCTGGCAGTCGTGGAACGGCCAGTGGGGTGCCTACAACGACTGCGCGAAGCAGACGTCCCGCGGCTACGACACGGCCTGCCACCGCGATCACATGCACATCTCGCTGGGCTGGAACGGCGGCATGGGCGTCACCACGTTCTGGACCGGCAAGGTCGCTGCGGTCACCGATCTCGGCCCGTGCCGGGTCGCCGATCTGAACTGGGCCGCGCCCCATCAGTGGACCAGCACCCGACCGTGCATGAACTACCCGGCGGTGCGCGCGCCCGCTCACTCCTCCACGCTCAAGATCGCGCTGGTGAAGTACTCCGGCGCCTGGTTCAAGCTCGGCCTGACCGGCCCCGGCGTCACCGCGGTGCAGCAGGCGCTGCACGTCTCGGCCACCGGCAGCTACGACGCCGCGACCAAGGCCGCGGTGCTCGCCTTCCAGCGCAGCCATCGGCTGTCGGCCAACGGGGTCATGGACACGCCGACCTGGCGGGCCCTGCTGCCGGCCGTGCACTGACGCCGCCGCATCTGCGCTGA
>JBDTGE010000070.1:0-13021 GCA_039937575.1 Jatrophihabitantaceae bacterium | reverse complement strand
CGAGCAGGACGCGGTCGAGCTGACCGGCGGCGTCCGGCACGGCGTCAGCATGGGCGGCCCGATCGCCGTCCGGATCGGCAACTCCGAGTGGCCCAAGTGGACGACGGTGATGTCGGCCGATCCGGTGGACGCCGAGGAGCTCGCGGCGCAGGCCCGCAACGCCCCGCTCACCCGTCCGCGTCCGGGCCACGCCGACCTGGCCGGCATGCAGAAGTACGACCTGGACGACGCGCGCCCGATCCTCGAGCGGGCCAGCGCCCGCGAGACGGCCGCCCGGGTCGCGCTCGGTGCGGTGGTGAAGGCGTTCCTCCAGCAGGCCGTCGGCGTCCAGGTCCTCAGCCACGTCGTCTCGATCGGCTCGGTCTGCTCACCCGCGGGCGTGGTGCCGCGACCGGGCGACGAGGACGCCGTCGACGCGTCCGAGGTCCGGTGTTTCGACCCGGAAGCGAGCGCGGCGATGCTGGCCGAGATCGACGAGACGAAGAAGGCCGGCGACACGCTCGGCGGGGTCGTTGAGGTGCTCGCGTACGGGCTGCCGGTCGGGCTGGGCAGCCACGTGCAGGGCGATCGCCGGCTGGACTCGCGGCTGGCCGCGGCGCTGATGGGCATCCAGGCGATCAAGGGCGTCGAGATCGGCGACGGCTTCGAACTCGCGCGCATCCGCGGCTCCCAGGCCCACGACGAGATCGTGCGCGACGGCGGCGGGGTCATCCGGCGGGTGTCCGGACGTTCCGGCGGCACCGAGGGCGGGATGACGACCGGTGAGGTGCTCCGCGTGCGGGCCGCGATGAAGCCGATCTCCACCGTGCCGCGGGCCCTGCAGACCGTCGACACCGCCACCGGCGAACCCGCGGTGGCGATCAACCAGCGCTCGGACGTCTGCGCTGTTCCGGCGGCCGGCGTGGTCGCCGAGGCGATGCTCGCCCTGGTGCTGGCCGAGGCGGTTATCGAGAAGTTCGGTGGTGACTCGGTCGCCGAGACCCGGCGCAACGTCCGCTCGTACCTGGCCCGGCTGGACGAGCGTGGCTTGAGCTCGGCCCAGCCGTGACGCCGCGGGCCGTCCTGATCGGCCTGCCCGGAACGGGCAAGAGCACGACCGGACGGCGGCTGGCCAAGATCCTTTCCGTCCACTTCACCGACAGCGACGACCTGGTCGAACACGCGACCCAACGGACCGTTCCGGCGATCTTCGCCGAGGACGGGGAGTCGACGTTCCGTGAGCTGGAGGCCGACGCCATCGCGGCGGCCCTGTCGACGTTCGACGGCGTGCTCGCGTTCGGCGGCGGGGCGATCATGACCGCGCGCACCCGCGATGCGATCCTCGCGGCCGGCGTCCCGGTCGTCCTGCTGCGCGCATCGATCCAAACGCTGCGGACCCGCATCGGCGACGGGCACACCCGCCCGCTGCTCGCCGCCGACCCGGTCGGCCGGCTCGCGGCGTTGGCCGGCCAACGCGACCCGGTCTACCGGGCCGCCGCCACCTTCAGCGTCGACACCGACAACCGCACGCCGGGACAGGTGGCGGCCACGGTCGCCGCCCGGCTGCACGAGAGGTCCCGCACATGAGCGCCATGACGCGGATCCCGGTCGCGGGTGCGGCCCCGTACGAGGTCCTGGTCGGGCGCGGCCTGCTCGGCGAGCTGACCCCGATGCTCGGTAGCGCGACCCGCGTCGCGGTGATCCACCCGCCGACCCTGGCCACGACGGCCGAAGCGATCCGCGACGACCTGATCGCCCAGGGCCTGGACGCACACGTGATCGAGGTGCCCGACGGCGAGGACGCCAAGAAGCTCGAGGTCGCCGGGTTCTGCTGGGACGTCCTGGGCCAGGTCGGCTTCACCCGCTCGGACGCGATCGTCGGGCTCGGCGGGGGAGCCACCACCGATCTGGCCGGCTGGGTGGCGGCGGCCTGGCTCCGCGGTGTGCCGGTCGTTCAGATTCCGACCACACTGGCCGGCATGGTCGACGCGGCGGTCGGCGGCAAGACGGCGATCAACACCGACCGCGGCAAGAACCTGGTCGGGGCCTTCCACCCGCCGGCCGGCGTCATCTGCGACTTGAACACGCTCGAGACGCTCCCGCCGAACGACTACCTCGCCGGGCTGGCCGAGGTCGTCAAGTGCGGCTTCATCGCCGACCCGGTGATCCTGGACCTGATCGAGGCCGATCCCACCGCGGCCGGCCGCGCCGGCAATGCGGTCGAGCGGGAGCTGATCGAGCGGTCGGTCCGGATCAAGGCCGACGTCGTGTCCGAGGACCTGACCGAGCAGGGCCGGCGCGAGATCCTCAACTACGGCCACACGCTGGGCCATGCGATCGAGCGGGCCGAGCGGTACAAGTGGCGACACGGCGCCGCGATCTCGATCGGCCTCGTCTACGCCGCCGCGCTGGGGCGACTGCTCGGGCGACTGGACGACGCGACGGCCGATCGGCACCGCACGATCCTGGAGTCCCTCGGCCTGCCGACGCGCTACCGGGCCGACGCGTTCGGTGCCCTGCTGGACACGATGCGCGTGGACAAGAAGGCTCGGGGCAACCGGATCCGTTTCATCGTCCTGGATGCGCTGGGCCAGCCGGTCGGGGTCGACGATCCGGATCCGGCCGTCCTCGCCGCCGCCTACTCGGAGGTCTCCGCATGAGTCACCGCGTCCTGGTCCTGAACGGGCCGAACCTGGGCCGCCTCGGCACCCGCGAGCCGGAGATCTACGGCGCGAGCACCTACGCCGAACTCGAGGCGCTGTGCGTGCGCGGGGGCAGGGAGCTCGGCCTGGACGTCGAGGTCCGCCAGAGCGAGCACGAAGGCGAGCTGCTCGGCTGGCTGCACGAGGCGGCCGACCACGCGACGCCGGTGGTGCTGAACGCGGCCGCGCTGACCCACACCTCGGTCGCGCTGGCCGACGCCTGCGCCATGCGCACGGCGCCGCTGGTCGAGGTGCACATCAGCAACGTGCACCAGCGCGAGGAGTTCCGCCACCACAGCTACGTGTCCGCGCAGGCGTCCGGCGTCATCGTCGGGCTCGGCGTCGAGGGCTACGTCCTCGCGCTGTCCTGGATCGCGACCCAGCTCGACCGGGCGGTCGAGGGCTGAGAACACGGGCAGAGCGCCGAAACTGCGTCGACCAGTGGCGTCAGATGTTGGCGCGAGCTGGTTGTTGCAGTGATCCGGCCAGTGTGTCGAGTGCCTGCTGGACGACGCGGTAGTAGGACCAGCGGCCGCGCTGCTCGCGAGTGATGAGCCCGGCATCGACCAGCTGCTTGAGGTGGTGGGACACCGTCGACTGGGACAGGCCGATCGGGCCGGTCAGGTCGCAGACGCAGGCCTCGCTGCCGGAGTGCGCGGCGATCAAGGACAGCAGCCGCACCCGGGTGGGGTCGCCGAGGGCCTTGAACACGCGGGCGAGTCGTTCAGCGGAGTCGGCGTCGAGGACACCCCCGGTGACGGGGCGGCAGCACGCGGCGAGGTCGTCCATCAGGGGCGACCTCGTGGTGCTCATGACTCCAGTCTGTCATTCGCATTGACATCCGTCGATACATCGTCCATTCTCGATGCATCGACAGATGTCGATACGAAGGAGTGGTCATGACAGAGTCCGACGTTCGCGAGCAGGTCCGCTCCCGTTACGCCCAGGCCGCCGTCAACGGAGCGTCAGATGACGTGGCCGCGACGAACGCGTCCTGCTGCGGCGGGGGTGGCGAGGTCGACGCCGCATTCGGCTCCAGCCTGTACTCGGCCGAGGAGCAGGGTGAGCTACCCGCGGAAGCGGTCGCAGCCAGCCTGGGCTGCGGCAACCCGATGATCGTCGCCGAGCTTGCGGCCGGCGAGAAGGTTCTCGACCTCGGTTCGGGTGGCGGCATCGACGTGCTGCTCTCGGCCCGCCGCGTCGGACCGACCGGCTTCGCCTACGGCGTCGACATGACTGAGGAGATGCTCGTCCTGGCCCGCGCCAACGCGGCCAAGGCCGGGGCGACCAATGTCGAGTTCCTCGAGGGGATCATCGAGCAGGTTCCACTGCCCGACGGCGCGGTCGACGTGGTGATCTCCAACTGCGTGATCAACCTGTCCACGGACAAGCCAGCGGTGCTGGCCGAGATGTTCCGCGTGCTCGTCCCCGGCGGGCGAATCGGGATCTCCGACGTCGTCGCCGAAGACCAACTCAGTCCGGCCGACCGGGCCGAGCGCGGCTCCTACGTCGGCTGTATCGCCGGCGCCCTCTCGCGTAGCGAGTACGTCGACGGGCTGACCGCTGTCGGGTTCGCCGATGCCGAGGTCACCTTTACCCACGAAGCCGCGCCCGGTATGCACGGCGCGATCGTCCGCGCCGTCAAACCCCTCGCCTGAGCTCATCGATCGGGGCGACTCACGCCTGACCCTCGATCGGGACCTGGTCCGCGGCCAGCGCGGTGGATCCGGGAGGGACTCGCGGATCGATACGCCCGTCAACGACCGGGAGCCGTGATGACCCAGGTCCTGATGTTCCATCACGCGCAGGGTTGACGCCGGGCGTCGCCGCCTCGCGGAGACGGTGCGCACCGCCGGCCATGCCGTGTATGTCCCGGACCGATGAGCGAACGCGAACCGCATCGCCGGCTCGCCTTCGTGAGCGTGGACTGCGTGGACGCCGCCGTGCTCTCAGCGTTTTGGCGGACGGCGGTCGGGCTACATCGGGCAGGATGATCCCGGGTCTGGGACGGCCTGGCCAGGTGACCCGCGAGGCGTCGCTCCCCACCTCGCTCTGAGCGCGGTACGAGAACCGAAGGCGACCAAGATCCGCTTGCATATCGACCTCGCCGTCTCCGGCGACGGCTCCCCGGACGGGAAGTGGGGACGCATACGCGACATCTGCTGACCGACCGGATGAGGAACCAGATTGCTTCACGATCGGCGGGCACATCATCGAGAGCCCGGATTCTCCCGTTCGACCGAGCCCGGGATGAGGCGTCCGGGCGGCCGACTCGGCCCTTAGCTTCGTGCCCACCCCGCTGCGGGTCCTCGATATCGGCTGCGGGACCGGCCTGGTGCTGCGTGAGCTGGCCCCGGCGTTTGCCGAACGCGGTCGGGCTCGACCCGGCCCGGCGGATGCTGGCCCGGGCGCGCGATCTGGACCGGGGGCGTTCGTGGTTCGTGCGCGCGTACGCCGAGCTGTGCGCATTCTGGATGCGGGCGTACGAGCGGCGCGCAAGGCGGCCGCGATCGCGCGGCTGGCCGAGGACGCGGGCCTCGCGGTGGACGGTCACGAGATCGTGCGCCGGTCGGCTGGACTGCGGTTCGTGCGCTCTACTAAACTGGTAGGAATTACCGACTAGGTCAGGCATGGCCCAGATGCGATGAGGGGCTCCGCGTGGACTGGACGCTGGTGGTGGGGGCGTTCGCCGTCGGTATCGTCGTGGGCCTGACCGGCATGGGCGGCGGCGCGCTGATGACGCCGATGCTCGTGCTGTTCTTCGGGGTCTCGCCCCTGGCCGCGGTCTCCAGCGATCTGGCCGCGAGCGCGATCATGAAACCGGTCGGCTCGATCGTCCACTTCCGCAACGGATCGGTCCGGCTGGATCTGGTGCGCTGGCTGTGCCTCGGCTCGGTTCCCGCGGCGTTCTGCGGCGTGCTGGTCGCACGCGCGCTCGGGCACGGCTCCAACGTCGAGAACCTGATCCAGAAGGCCCTCGGCATCGCCCTGGTGATTGCGGCCACCGGGCTGTTCGTGCGGGCCTACCTGCGGCTGGCCGAGCGGGCGGCCCACCGCGACGGGCGCCGGGACGCCGATCCGACCGGCCGCCCGGACATCGTCGTCCGGCCCGGGCCGACGGTGGCCGTCGGAGCGGTCGGCGGGCTCGTCGTCGGGATGACCTCCGTCGGGTCGGGCTCGCTGATCATCATCGCGCTCATGATGTTGTACCCGACGCTGCGGGCCAGCGAGCTCGTCGGGACCGACCTGGTTCAGGCGGTGCCGCTCGTCGCATCGGCGGCGCTCGGGCACATGATCTTCGGTGACCTGCAGCTCGGCATCACCGGAGCGCTGCTGGTCGGGTCGGTGCCCGGTGCGTTCATCGGGGCCCAGCTGTCCTCCCGGCTGCCTGGCGCGCTGATCCGGCGGGCGCTGTGTTTCGTGCTGCTTGCGTCGGCCCTGAAGTTGTTGGGGGCCAGCAACGTCGTCACCGGGGTCGTCCTGGTCGCGTTGCTGCTGCTCGCTCCGCCCGCTTGGATGCTGCTGCGCCGCCACCACGGATTCTCCGCCTTCGCCCGCACCGAGCGTCGTCGCGAGCCGGTTGCTCCGACGCTGGACTGACCGTCAACCGTCCGCGCGGCTCAGGCGGACCAGGCCGGTGAACTAGACTGCGCGGTTGGCCGTCGCCGTTCGGCGCGCGGTGTTCCGCAGCAGGGAGACGAGCGAACTCGTGGCAAGCACCAACGACCTCAAGAACGGCCTGGTCCTCAACTTCGACGGCAACCTCTGGACCGTCATCGAGTTCCAGCACGTCAAGCCGGGCAAGGGCGGCGCGTTCGTGCGCACGACCCTGAAGAACGTCCTCTCCGGCAAGGTCGTCGACCGGACGTTCAACGCCGGCACCAAGGTCGAGACCGCGACCGTCGACAAGCGCGCGATGTCCTTCCTCTACAAGGAGGGCACCGACTTCGTGTTCATGGACGGCGAGACGTACGAGCAGCTGCACGTGCCGGCCGAGACCGTGGGCGTTGGGGCGAACTACCTGCTGGACAGCGCCGAGGCGGTCGTCGCGGTGCACGAGGGCGTCCCGCTGTACATCGAACTCCCGACCAGCGTCGAGCTGCTCATCAGCCACACCGACCCGGGCCTGCAGGGCGACCGGGCCACCGGTGGCACGAAGCCGGCCACCCTCGAGACCGGCGCGGAGATCCAGGTCCCGCTGTTCGTCTCCACCGGCGAGAAGGTCAAGGTGGACACCCGCGACGGTCGGTACCTGGGCCGCGTGAACAGCTAACGGCGAGATGGCTGCCCGAAGCAAGGCGCGCAAGCGCGCGGTCGATGTCCTGTACGAGTCCGACGCCCGGGGGGTGGACGCCACCGTCACGCTGGGCGAGCGGGTCGCGCTCGCCGACCCACCGGTCAATGCCTACACGGTCGAGCTGGTCGAAGGTATCCAGGCCAACCGGTGGCGGATCGATGAGATCCTGTCCGAGTACGCCGACGGCTGGACGATCCCGCGGATGCCCGGCGTCGATCGGGCCGTGCTCCGGCTAGGTGTGTACGAACTGCTCTGGCGGGCCGATGTCCCGGCCGCCGTGGTCATCGACGAGGCCGTCGAGCTGGTCAAGACGTTGTCGACCGACGAGTCGCCCCGCTTCGTCAATGGCGTGCTGGCCCGCGTCCTGCGCGACCAGCCCGCGCACAACGATCCAGCCGCCCAGGCGGAGGACAGCTGACTACCAGGCGGGGAATGAGGTCGTCCGGCGCCCGTTCTTGATCAACTGCAAGCACTGGTCGAAATACCACCAAAACGAGCTGTTGATCAAGATCGTTCGGTCGGAGGCGCGCCGGCAACGCCCGCTTCGACTCTCCGCCCGCTCGGTGGGTGGTACCGGCGGGCAGAGTCGAGCCCCGCACGCCGCGCCACACCGCCGGGTGCCAAAGCGCGGTCCGCTCGCTGTTACAGTGCCCGGGATAGACATCCTTTAAAGGCCCGTCCCGTGAGGCGGACAAGGAGGTCGGTATGACCGGTCATGCCCAGGTACCTGCAGGCGCCCCACCCGGCGCCGCCGCTCTTCTCGATGACGCCGACGTCGCTCGGGTCATCGACCGGCTGGCCCATCAGATCATCGAATCCATCGCTAAGACCGGCTTCGACGCCGTGCTGCTCGGCATCCCGACGCGTGGTGTTCCGCTGGCCGAGCGGCTGGCCGAGCGCATCGCGGTGTTCGCCGAGGTGACGCTGTCGGTCGGCTCCCTGGACACCACGCTCTACCGCGACGACCTGCGGCTGCGCGGCGTCCGGCCGCTGGGGCAGACGGTGGAGCCCGACGGCGGCATCGGCGGGCGCACCGTCGTCCTGGTCGATGACGTGCTCTACTCCGGCCGCACCATCCGGGCCGCGCTCGACGCCCTCAACGACCTCGGCCGTCCGCGCGCCGTCCAGCTCGCCGTCCTCGTGGACCGGGGTCACCGCGAACTCCCGATCCGGGCCGACTACGTCGGGAAGAACGTGCCGACGTCCAGCGATCAGCTCGTCCGCGTCGCGCTCGCGGAGATCGACGGCCACGACGCCGTCACGGTCAGCTCGCCGGAGGCGTCATGAAGCACCTGCTCTCGGCGGCCGACCTGGACCGCGACGAGGCGATCGCGATCCTGGACACGGCCGAGCAGATGCACGCGATCCAGGGCCGCGAGGTCAAGAAGCTGCCGCCCCTGCGCGGCCGCACGATCGTCAACCTGTTCTTCGAGGACTCGACCCGCACCCGGTCCTCGTTCGAGATCGCCGGCAAGTGGCTGTCCGCGGACGTCATCAACGTCAGCGCCAAGGGGTCCAGCGTCAGCAAGGGCGAGAGCCTGCGCGACACCGCGCTGACGGTCGCGGCCATGGGCGTCGACGCCCTGGTCGTGCGGCACGGGACGTCCGGCGCGGTGCAGCGGATCGCCGGCTGGGTCGGCTGCCACGTGATCAACGCCGGCGACGGCACCCATGAGCATCCGACCCAGGCCCTGCTCGACGCGTACACGATGCGCTCGAAGCTGGGCGAGCTGGCCGACCGGCACGTGGTCATCGTCGGCGACGTCACGCACAGCCGGGTCGCTCGTTCGAACGTGCTGCTGCTGAAGACGCTCGGCGCGCGCGTCACGCTCGTCGCACCGCCCACCCTGATGCCGTCGGGCGTGGCGAGCTGGCCCTGCGAGACGAGCTGGGACCTGGACGCGACCCTGTCGGGCAAGGCGTTCGGCGACGTCGACGCGGTGATGATGCTGCGCGTGCAACGCGAGCGGATGTCCGGAGGCTATTTCCCGACAGAGCGGGAGTACGCGATCGGCTACGGCCTGTCGCCGCAGCGGATGGACCTGCTGGCCGACCACGTCCCGGTGCTGCATCCGGGACCGATGAATCGCGGCCTGGAGATCTCCTCGGCCGCGGCGGACCACGTCCGTTCGGTCGTGCTCGAGCAGGTGCAGGCCGGGGTGGCCGTCCGGATGGCCGTGCTGTTCCGGCTGCTGTCCGGGGCCGACGAGCCCGTCGTCGAGGAGGGCACCCAATGAGCCTGGTGCTGAAGGGCGTAGCGCCGTTGGGGGGCCGACCCACCGACGTGCTGATCGAAGGCGCCGTGATCAGCGAGATCGGCCGGGTCGACGCCGGCGACGCGCAGGTGCTCGACTGCGGCGGCCTGATCCTGCTGCCCGGCCTCGTCGACCTGCACACCCACCTGCGCGAGCCGGGCCGCGAGGACGCCGAGACCGTCGCCTCGGGTTCGGCGGCCGCCGCACTCGGCGGCTTCACGGCGGTGCACGCGATGGCCAACACCAACCCGGTCGCCGACTCGGCCGAGATCGTCGAGCAGGTGGCCCGGCTGGGGGAGCGGGCCGGGCTGGTCGATGTCCGCCCCGTCGGCGCGGTGTCCCTGGGCCTGGCCGGCCAGACGCTGGCCGAGATCGGCAACATGGCTCGGTCGGCCGCTGCGGTAAGGGTGTTCAGCGACGACGGGCACTGCGTGCACGACTCGCTCCTGATGCGCCGCGCGCTGGAGTACGTCCGCCCGTTCGACGCGGTCATCGCGCAGCACGCGCAGGACCCGCGGCTGGCCGACGGCGCGGCCTGCTGCCACGAGGGCGAGGTCTCCGGGCGGCTCGGGTTGCCGGGCTGGCCGGCCGTGGCCGAGGAGTCGATCATCGCCCGGGACGTCATGCTCACCGAGCACACCGGCTCGCGGCTGCACGTCTGCCATGTCTCGACCGCCGGCTCGGTCGAGGTGATCCGCTGGGCCAAGGCACGCGGCATCGCGGTGACGGCCGAGGTGACGCCGCACCACCTGCTGCTCACGTGCGAGCTGCTCGAGTCCTACGACCCGGTGTTCAAGGTCAACCCGCCGCTGCGCCCTGACGAGGACGTCGCCGCGCTGCGCGCCGGGCTGGCCGACGGCACGATCGACGCCGTCGCCACCGACCACGCGCCCCACGCACCGCACGACAAGGACCACGCGTTCGGTGACGCCGCGTTCGGGATGCTCGGCCTGCAGACCGCGCTCGGCGTCGTCGCCGAGGCGATGGTGGCCACCGGGCGGCTCGACTGGGCCGGGGTGGCCGACCGGATGAGCGTGCGACCCGCGGCGATCGGCCGGGTGGCCGGCCACGGTCGCCCGCTGCAGCCGGGCGAGAGTGCCAACCTGACCGTGATCGACCCGGCCGGCGCGTTCGTCGTCGACCCGGCCGCCCAGGCGTCACGGTCGCGCAACACGCCGTTCGCCGGACGGACGCTGCCGGCGGGCGTGGTCGCCACCTTCCTGCGGGGCCGCGCCACCGTGCTGGACGGCGTCCTGCTCCAGGCGGTCACTGCGTGACCCGGCTGTGGCTCGTCGTCCTCTGCCTGGTCCTGCTGGCCCTGGCCCTGCTCGGGTTGCGCCGGGGCTGGCGCAACCGAGCGGTCCGCCAGTCCGGGCTGCCCGGCCTGCCGGCCGTCCCGACCGACCTGGGTTCGCCCCTGCTCGCGCCGTTGGACGGGCTGTACGTCGGCACCACGTTCACCTCGAGCTGGCAGGACCGCGTCGTCCACGGCGGCCTGGGAGCGCGGGCGGCCGCGACCGCGACGCTCTACCCGGCCGGCGTGCGGATCGACCGGGTGGGTGCCGACGCCGTGTTCCTGCCAACGGCGGCGATCGCCGGCGCCCGGTTGGCCCCCGGCCTGGCCGGGCGTGTGGTCGGCGCGGGCGGCCTGCTGGTGCTGACCTGGACGCTGGGCCAGGCCGAACTCGACACCGGGCTGCGGGCCGACGACAAGAGTGCTTACCCCGCCTGGGTGCTCACCATCAACACGAAAGTTGGGGCATGACCGACCGACACTTGTGGAGCGAACGATGAGCGGCGCGATCTTGGTGCTCGAGGACGGGCGCACGTTCCGTGGCGATTCCTACGGCGCGGTGGGGGAGTCCTTCGGCGAGGCCGTGTTCGCGACCGGGATGACGGGCTACCAGGAGACGCTGACCGACCCGTCCTACCATCGCCAGGTCGTCGTGCAGACCGCGCCGCACATCGGCAACACCGGGATGAACGACGAGGACGCGGAGTCACGCCGGATATGGGTCGCCGGGTACGTCGTGCGCGACCCGGCCCGCCGCCCGTCCAACTGGCGCTCGCAGCGCTCACTCGACGACGACCTGGCCGCCCAGGGCATCGTCGGGATCAGCGGCATCGACACCCGCGCGCTCACCCGGCACCTGCGCGAGCGCGGCGCGATGCGGTGCGGTGTCTCGAGTACGGACGCCGACGCGGAGTCCCTGCTTCAGAAGGTGATCGCGTCGCCACCGATGGCCGGTGCCGACCTCTCGGCCCAGGTCAGCACCGCGGAGCCGTACCGGGTCGAGGCGGTCGGTGAGCACCGGTTCACCGTGGCCGCGCTCGACTACGGCATCAAGGCGATGACGCCGCACCGGATGGCCGAGCGCGGCATCACCACGGTCGTCCTGCCGTCGACCTCGTCGGCCGCGGACGTCGTCGCGACGGGGGCCGACGCGGTGTTCCTGGCCAACGGGCCGGGCGACCCGGCGACGGCCGACGCCGCGGTGGACACCGTGCGTGACCTGCTGAGCCGCGAGTTGCCGATCTTCGGGATCTGCTTCGGCAACCAGATCCTCGGCCGGGCATACGGGTTCGGCACGTACAAGCTCGGGTACGGCCACCGGGGGATCAACCAGCCGGTCCAGGACCGCTCCACCGGGAAGGTCGAGATCACCGCCCACAATCACGGCTTCGCCGTCGACGCCCCGCTCGAGCGGCCGACCGACACCGAGTTCGGACCGGTCGTGGTCAGCCACGTGTGCCTGAACGACAACGTGGTCGAGGGGCTGAACGCCTTGGACGCCAAGGCGTTCAGCGTCCAGTACCACCCCGAGGCCGCGGCCGGCCCGCACGACGCCGCGTACCTGTTCGATCGGTTCGTCGAACTACTGGAGGGCGACCGGTGATCTTGTTGCGCCTCGACGGCCTGAACGCGCACCTCGCAACAAGATCGGCTGAAGCCACGACGGGAGTGACGGCCTGATGCCCAAGCGCACCGACATCAGCCACATCCTGGTCATCGGCTCGGGGCCGATCGTGATCGGGCAGGCCTGCGAGTTCGACTACTCCGGTACCCAGGCCTGCCGCGTGCTGCGGGCCGAGGGCTTCCGCGTCAGCCTGGTGAACTCCAACCCGGCGACGATCATGACCGACCCCGAGTTCGCCGACGCCACCTACATCGAGCCGCTCACCACCGAGTTCGTCGAGAAGGTCATCGCCGCCGAGCGCCCCGATGCGATCCTGCCCACCCTGGGCGGGCAGGCCGCGCTCAACCTGGCCGTCGCCCTGCACGACGCGGGAATCCTCGACAAGTACGGCGTCGAGCTGATCGGCGCGGACATCGAGGCCATCCAGCACGGCGAGGATCGTCAGCGATTCAAGGAGATCGTCCGCACCGTTGGCGGCCAGACACCGTCGTCGCTGGTCTGTCGCACGCTCGAGCAAGCGGTCGAGTTCGCGGCGACGGTCGGCGACCAGGTTGTCATCCGGCCGTCGTTCACGATGGGCGGCCTCGGCTCGGGCCTGGCCGCCGACGCCGACCAGGTGCGCACCATGGTCGCGCGCGGGCTGGCCGCGAGCCCGGTGCACGAGGTTCTGGTCGAGGAGTCGGTCTTCGGCTGGAAGGAGTACGAGCTCGAGCTGATGCGCGACCGCAACGACAACGTCGTCATCGTGTGCTCGATCGAGAACGTCGACCCGATGGGCGTGCACACCGGCGACTCGATCACGGTCGCGCCCGCGATGACCCTGACCGACCGCGAGTACCAGCACATGCGCGATCTCGGGATCGCCGTGCT
>JBDTGE010000069.1:0-11860 GCA_039937575.1 Jatrophihabitantaceae bacterium | reverse complement strand
TTCGGGGGCGCTCCACTGGCCGGCCGGCTCACCGACACGGCCAAGCAGTTGACCGATCTGGGTGGCCATCGGGGCGTAACGGTCGTCGTCATCCTGATCCTGGTCCTGATCAGCGCCGGCGCGACGTTCATGACCCAGGTGCTGGTCCGCCGGGGCAACCCGATCCAGCCCGAGGGCACGGCGGCCACGATCCAGAACCTGATGCTCTACCTGATCCCGGTGGGCACGCTCGGCTCCGGCCTGTTCTTCCCGCTCGGCGTCCTGCTCTACTGGTTCACCAGCAACACCTGGACGATGGGTCAGCAGCTCTACGTGAACAAGTACCACCCGCACGAGGCGAAGGACGCCCCCGTCGTCGGTGAGGTCGGCAAGACGCTCGCGCCCAAACCGGGCCAGCGTCCGGTCCGGGGGCCCAAGGCCGGCACCGCATCGCTGGTCAAGGACCAGCCGACGGTCCAGGACACCGAGTCCTCGAGCACCCAGACCCGCACCGCCACCCCGCGCCCGGGGCAACGTCCACAGCGCCCGGGCGCCAAGCGACCTCCGGCCAACCGGCCCAGCCAGGCCAAGAAGCGCCGCTGAGACCCACGCGCCACCCGTGGGCGGCGCCCCAGTCTCCAGCGCACCAGTCCCCCTGAACGTCCCGAGAGGAAATGAAGACCGTGAGTGACACCGAGGTTGTGACCGAGCCGGACGGCGTTGACAGCGCCGACAGCGTTGCCGACGGCAATGAGAACGCGAGTGCGGATGGGGACGAGGGTACCGACGGGCTGCTCGTGCAGGAGGGCGACATCGCCGCGGACTACCTCGAGCGGCTGCTCGACATCGTCGACTTCGACGGCGACATCGACCTCGACGTCGAGAACGACCGCGCCGTCGTGGCCATCGTCGGCAACGGGCTGAATGCGCTGATCGGCAACCACGGCGAGACGCTCGATGCCCTGCAGGAGCTCACCCGGCTCGCGGTGGCCCAGAAGACCGGAGGCCGGAGCCGGCTGATGCTGGACGTCAGTGGGCACCGCCAGGCGCGGCGTACCGAACTGACCGAGCTGGCCACTGACACCGCGACTCGGGTCAAGGAGTCCGGCGAGTCGGCCCGGCTGGCCCCGATGAACCCGTTCGAGCGCAAGGTCGTGCATGACGCGGTCTCGGCGATAGTGGGCGTCCGCAGCGAGTCCGAGGGTGAAGAGCCGAACCGTCGCGTCGTCGTTCTCGCCGACAGCTGAGTCGGTGTCGGGCGGGTCGACCACGACCGGCGGGCTCGAGCGGCCGGACGCCGCGCAGCAGGCTTTCGGCGATCGGCTGGACCTGGCCCAGCGGTTTGCCGACATCCTGACCACGGACGGCATCGAGCGAGGCCTGGTCGGTCCGCGCGAAGCGGATCGGATCTGGGATCGGCACCTGCTCAACTGTGCCGCGCTCGCTGAGTTGATTCCCTCCGGTCAACGGATCGTGGACGTGGGCTCAGGTGCGGGGCTCCCTGGGCTGGTGCTAGCTATCCGGCGCCCTGACCTGCGGGTTGACCTGGTCGAGTCGCTGCGCCGGAGGACCGACTTCCTGACCGAGACCGTCGCCGCTCTGCAGCTGTCCGGCAGGGTGCGTGTGATCCGTGGCCGGGCCGAGGACACCGCTGTGCTGACCGAGGTCGGTTCGGCGCGGTGGGTGACAGCTCGGGCAGTAGCGCCGATCGACCGCCTGGTGAGATGGTGTCTGCCACTGCTTGAACCGGGCGGTCAACTGCTGGCCATGAAGGGTCGCAGCGCCGTCGAGGAGTTGGCGGAGCACGCGGACGCGATTCGCCGGGCCGGCGGGCGCGATGCGCGGGTTGCACACTGCACCGTGCCAGGCACAACCGGATCGATATCGGTGATCGTCGTGCGCCGGGCCGACTCGCAAGGCAAAAAGGGGAGTTCATGACCGAGTCAGACGTTGCGCCCGCCGAGGTGGACGGAGATGGTGATGTTTCACGTGAAACGCAGCCGCCTGACGGCGACCGCCCCACCGCCGAGGTGACGCCGGTTTCACGTGAAACATCGGAACGCCCGTCCGATCAGGGCCACTCCGATGACACGCCGATCGGTCGAGAAGCGGCCCGAGCGGTTCAGGCGATGAACGTGCGTCAGGAACAGTGGCCGCGGCCGGGGGCGACCCGGGTCATGACCGTCGCCAATCAGAAGGGCGGGGTCGGCAAGACCACGACGGCCGTCAACATCGCGGCCGCGTTGGCGTTGCACGGCCTGCGCGTGCTCGTGATCGACCTGGATCCGCAGGGGAACGCGAGCACGGCGCTCGGCATCGACCACGGTGTAGGAACCCCGTCGATCTACGACGTGCTGCTCGGCGGCCGGCCGATCCACGAAGTGACCACGACCGCCGAGTTCGCTCCCACGCTGACCTGCGTCCCGGCCACCCTCGATCTGGCCGGCGCCGACATCGAACTGACCTCGCAGGTAGCCCGCGAGTACCGGCTGCAACGGGCGGTGAACGAGTACCTGCAACGTCCGGATCCGCCGGACTACCTCCTCATCGACTGCCCGCCGTCGCTGGGACTGCTGACGCTGAACGCGCTGGTCGCGGCCCGTGAGGTGCTGATCCCGATCCAGTGCGAGTACTACGCCCTGGAAGGTCTGGCCCAGTTGCTGAACACGGTCGAGCTGGTCAAGTCGCACCTGAATCCGGAACTTGCGGTCACCACGGTGCTGCTGACGATGTACGACAGCCGGACCCGGCTGGCCGACCAGGTCGCGTCCGAGGTGCGCGCTCACTTCAACGAACTGGTGCTCACCCCGCTGATTCCCCGCAACGTCCGGGTCTCCGAGGCGCCCGGTTTCGGGCAGACAGTGATGACCTACGACGCCGGATCACGCGGAGCCATCGGCTACCTTGAGGCGGCACACGAGATCGCAGAGCGAGGGCGCGCATGAGAACCGCAAGCAACCGGGCCACTGCCGTGCCCGCCACGATGTGGGCTCGGACGGCTCGAGCATGAGCAGCAAGAGCCGTCGGGGAGGCCTGGGCCGCGGCCTGGGCGCGCTGATTCCGACCGCACCGCCGGTCACCGAGGCGCCCGCCCAGGCGCCGATGCCCGATCCGGCGGTCGCGGACCCCACCTCGTCGCTGTCCCGGCCTGAGTCGGCGCCGGACGCCCAGCCGGTGCCCGCCACCGCCCCGGCACCGGCCGTGTCGTCTGTGCCGAGTGCGTCGGCCGGGCCGGACGACGGCGAGCTGTTGCCCGTCGCCGGCGCGACGTTCGCCGAGATCGAGATCGGCGCCATTCACGCGAACGCCAAGCAGCCCCGTCAGGTGTTCGACGACGACGCGCTGGCCGAGCTGACCCACTCGGTCCGCGAGTTCGGCGTGCTCCAGCCGGTCGTCGTGCGAGCGGACGCGGACGGCTACGAGCTGGTCATGGGCGAGCGACGGCTGCGGGCCGCGATCGCCGCCGGTCTGGAGCGGATCCCGGCGATCATCCGCTCGACCGCGGACGACGCCATGCTGCGAGATGCCTTGCTGGAGAACATCCACCGGGCCCAGCTGAACCCACTGGAGGAGGCTGCGGCCTACCAGCAGCTGCTCGAGGAGTTCGGGACCACGCACGACGAGCTGGCCCAGCGCATCGGGCGCAGCCGCCCGCAGGTGACCAACACGATCCGGCTGCTCAACCTGTCCATTCCGGTCCAGCGCCGCGTCGCGGCCGGGGTGCTGTCCGCCGGTCACGCCCGTGCCCTGCTGGGTCTGGCGGACAACGAGGCACAGGACGAGCTCGCGTCCCGGATCGTTGCCGAGGGCCTGTCCGTGCGGGCGACCGAGGAGCTGGTTTCCCTGCACGCGTCCGGTCACGTCGAGAAGAAGCCGGCCCGGCAAGCGCCCACCCGTCGCATCACCGCCCCGGCGATCGAGGATCTGGCCGGCAAGCTCTCGGACGCGTTCGACACCCGCGTCCGGGTCGAGCTGGGCCGGCGCAAGGGCAAGATCACCGTCGAGTTCGCCTCCGTCGATGACCTTGAACGGATCATCGCGGTGATGGCACCGCAGATCTCCAACCGGCGCAGCCCTCAGGACGCCCCGAACGAGCCGTAACTGACGACGTCGTCGAGCGCACGCCGGCCCCGGTTCAGCGAGGGGGACCGCAGGTCCGGCGCGGGGTGGCCGAGGCTGATCACGCCGACCGGCTCGAAGCGATCAGGGACGGCGAACGCGGCCCGCAGCGCCGGCCAGTGCTCGCCGGGCACGCCGAAGAAGCAGGCGCCCAGCTCGGCGTCCTGCGCGGCGAGTAGCAAGATCATCGCGGCCATGCCGGTGTCGATGTGCCAGTAGGGGACCGGCCAGCGCTTCTCGTCATGATCGACCCAACCCTTGTCCGGCTCGGCGTAGCGCTCCAGATAGGACCGCTTGTCCGACCAGCACACGATCAGGACGGGTGCGGTCTGCATCCGGGCCAGCCACCGGTCCGGTTCGCCGTTGCTGGTGGACGCCCAGAACGCCGATCGCGATGTTATGTCGTCCAAGACCAGAAAATGCCAGCCCTGGGTATGGCCGGCGGACGGTGCCCTGATCGCGAGCCTGAGCAGGCCGTCAAGCGTTTCGCGGTTGACCGGCCGATCCGGGTCGTAGGTGCGGATCATCCGCCGTCGGCGGACGGCTTCGGACAGTTCCATGGTCCAACCTTGCCACGGGCCAGAGGTGATATCGCATGACCGGGCTCACCGGCGTGTGCAATCGTGGGCGCTGTGACCACCGACAGCCCGACCACTGAAAGCCCGACCACTGACAGCCCGAGGGCCCTGCGCCAGTCGCGCAAACTGGAAGACGTCTGTTACGACATCCGGGGTCCGGTGCTCGAGGAGGCCAAGCGGCTGGAGGAGGAAGGCCGCCGCATCATCAAGCTGAACATCGGCAACCCCGCTCCGTTCGGCTTCGAGGCGCCGGAGGAGCTTCTGGTCGATGTGCTGCGCAACCAGCCGACCGCCCAGGGGTACAGCGACTCGCAGGGTCTGCTGTCGGCCCGGACCGCGATCGTCCAGCACTATCAGGAGCGCGGGATCGGCACGGTGGACGTCGATGACATCTGGTTGGGCAACGGGGTCAGCGAGTTGATCACGATGTCGTTGCAGGCGATGCTCGACGACGGCGACGAGGTCCTGGTCCCGGCGCCGGACTACCCGCTGTGGACGGCGTCGACCTCGCTCGCCGGGGGGCGTCCGGTGCACTACCGCTGCGACGAGTCGGCCGGCTGGCTGCCCGACCTCGAGGACTTGCGAGCGAAGATCTCCCCACGGACCAAGGCGATCGTCGTGATCAACCCGAACAACCCGACCGGTGCCGTATACCCTGAGGGGGTACTGCAGGCGATCGCCGGGCTCGCCCGTGAGCATGGCCTCGTCGTGCTGTCCGACGAGATCTACGACAAGATCCTTTTCGACGGCGCCGAGCACTTTCCGTTCGCCCGCATCGCGCCCGACCAGTTCGTGCTGACCTTCAACGGGCTGTCCAAGGCCTACCGCGTCGCGGGCTTCCGGTCGGGCTGGATGATGGTGAGCGGCCCGAAGAAACATGCGCGCAGCTACCTCGAGGGCATTGCGATCCTGGCCAACATGCGGCTGTGCGCGAACGTCCCGGCGCAGCACGCGATCCAGGTCGCGCTGGGCGGGCAGCAGAGCATCCGCGAGCTGATCCTGCCCGGCGGGCGGCTGCTCGAGCAGCGCGATGCCGCATTGAGCGCGCTGGCGAAGATCCCCGGGGTCACCTGCGTCGTGCCCAAGGGCGCGATGTACGTCTTCCCGCGACTGGATCCGACCGTGTACCCGATCAAGGACGATCAGCAGTTCGTCCTGAACCTGTTGCGCGAGCAGCATGTTCTGGTCGTGCAGGGCACCGGGTTCAACTGGCCCGACACCGATCATCTGCGCATCGTCACACTGCCTCGCGTCGACGATCTGACCGAGGCGATCGGCCGAATTGGGACGTTCCTGTCGGGCTACGACGGAAGTCTCTGACCGGCGTCGGCTGGTCCGTTCCGTCGTCGCAATCGCGCCAGATCCCGGTCCGCACCCTCGCGGTGCCGTGGCCGGCGCGCCTACCCTGGACGCGGAAGATCCCTTTCATCCAGGAGGAACCCGCGCGGTGTCACGTCGGCTGGTCAGCATCACGCTGGACAACATCGGCGACCTGCCGCACCGCTGCCGCGGCTGCGTCTTCTGGGAGCTGGACCCGGTCGCCGGCGGGCGGGTGCGCGCGAGCGGGGCCGGTGAGCTGGAGAAGGAAGCCTGGCTGTCGGACACCCTGCTGGAGTGGGGCAGCTGCGGTCACGTTCTCTACGTCGACACCGCGCCGGCCGGGTACATCCTGTATGCCCCGGCGGCGTACGTCCCCCGTGCGGTGGCGTTTGCGACCGCCCCGGTGAGTCCGGATGCGGTACTGCTCATGACCGCGCGGCTCATGCCCGAGTTCGCCGGGGGCGGGCTGGGCCGGACGCTGGTGCAGGCGGTCGCGCGGGACGCCAGCCGGCGCGGGATCAAGGCGATCGAGGCGTTCGGCCGGATCGACGGCGGCCGGGCCGAGGATCAGGAGTCCGAGCGCCCGGGTGATCGGGCTGATCACAGCTGCCTACTGCCGGCGGACTACCTGCTGGCCGTCGGGTTCAAGACCGTCCGCCCGCACCCGCGCACCCCACGCCTGCGGCTAGACCTCAGGAGCGTGGCGTCCTGGCGCGAGGATGTCGAGTACGCCCTGGACAAGCTGTTCTCCTCCATCCAGGTCCCCGCCCTGACCAGAGCCTGATACCTCATGCTCGCCATGGCGAGCACGGCGTATCACGCTCTGATCAGGCGATGGCCGAGATCCGCATGACGCCGGTCGGCGGGTCGTCGGCGATCGGCAGGTACAGCCGTTGGACGGCGACGAGCAGACCCTCGGCGACGGTGTCGCGGAACAGCGGGTCGAGCAGGCGCGGCCGGTCGATCGGCGAGGACAGGTAGCCCAGTTCGAGGCGGACCGTCGGCATCTTGGTCAGCCGCAGCATCGACCAGGCCTTGCCGTGCGAGCGTCCGTCGGTGAGTCCGGTCCGGGCCACCAGTTCGCGGCGCACCAGATCGGCCAGTCGCGCGCCCATGTTCGACGCTGAGTTGTCGGTGCCGTAGTAGTACGTGGCCAGCCCGTTGGCGCGGGGTGAGGTGAAGCCGTCGACGTGCAAGGAGAGCACCAGATCGGCCGAGACCTCGTTGGCCAGGGCCGCCCGTTCCTCGTCGGTCCGCCCGTTGCCCGGGCCGCGGGTCAGCCAGGTGCCCACGCCCAGCGCGGTCAGCCGGCCCTCGAGCCGGGTGGCCAGATCCCAGGCCAGCTCGGCCTCGGTGACGCCGTCGTGGACCGTCCCGGGGTCGATGCCGCCGTGACCGGGGTCCAGCACGATCCGCTTGCCGAACAGGTTGGGGCCGGACTGGGCGACGGCGACCAGGTCACGCAGCATCTGCGGGCTGCCGCCGACGACCCGCCGGCCGAGCTGGCGCAGGGCGCGCAAGGTGTTCGGCCCGCAGATCCCGTCGGCCACCAGCCCGTAGTCGCGCTGGAACGAGCGCAGCGCCTCGGCGGTGGCCGGGCCGAACGTCGCGTCGGCGCGGATCAGGTTGTAGCCGAGCTCGAGCAGCTGCTGCTGCAGGGAGCTGACGTCGTCGCCGTGCAGGACCTGGCCCGAGTCGTGAGCCAGGACGCGGTCACCCAGGCGCCGCTGGGCCCCGGTGAGCGCCGAGAAGGTCTCGGGACCGACCATCCCGTCCACCGAGATGGCCCGGCGCTGCTGAAAGTGCCGCACGGCGAGCTCGGTCGGCCCGTCGAACAGGACTTCGGAGTGCGGATCGGTGTTGTCCAGCAGTCCCAGCGAGGCCAGCATGCGCCGTACTTCCACGACGGCACCACCGGTGGTACCGAGACGGAGGGACTGCATGGCAGAGCGACACCTCGAGGGTAGGTACGAGCGGGGCTACGCAGGACATTCTGCCCCAGCCCGGTGCTGATCCGTGCACCATCACAGCTAACTGTGTCCTGGGCGCACCGTACATGCGTGAGGCGGCCGCCACCGTAGGTGACGACCGCCTCAGGCGACGGGTGGGGCGGTTCAGCCCACGAACTCGGCCAGCTCGTTCAGGATCGCGGCCTTCGGACGGGCGCCGACGATCGTCTTGACGATCTTGCCCTTGGAGAACACGGCCATCGTCGGGATCGACATTATCTGGTAGTCGCGTGCCACGCCGGGGTTCGCGTCGATGTCGACCTTCGCGACCGTCAGCTTGCCCGCGTACTCGCCCGCGATCTCCTCCAGGACGGGCGCGACCTGGCGGCACGGCCCGCACCACGTCGCCCAGAAGTCGACGAGCACCGGCTCGTCCGACTGCAGCACGTCAGCGGCGAAGCTCGCGTCGGTCACGGCCTTGGTGTTGGTGCCCATGTTGTGTCTCCTGCTCTTGTAGTGATGTGGGTGGAACGCCGCTGCCGTGCCGGCGATTCCCGCTGGTCAGACGCTCTCACGTTCGGCGACCGGCGCCGGCGTGTCGGCCAGCGCGGCGAGGAAACGCTCGGCTTCGAGCGCGGCCTGGCAGCCGGTGCCGGCGGCGGTGATGGCCTGACGGTAGGTGTGGTCGACCAGATCGCCGGCCGCGAACACGCCGTCGATGTTGGTCCGCGTGCCGACGCCCGTGAGGACGTAGCCCTCGTCGTCCAGGTCGACCTGGCCGATGACCAGCTCGCTGCGCGGCTCGTGCCCGATCGCGATGAACAGACCGCCGACAGGCAGCGTGCGCTTGGCCCCGCTGACCGTGTCGGTCAGTTCGACTGCGGTGACCGACCCGTCCCCCTCGATGTCGGTGACGGCCGAGTTCCAGGCCCACGAGATCTTCGGGTTGGCCTCGGCGCGGTCGACCAGGATGCGGCTGGCCCGCAACGAGTCGCGGCGATGCACCACGGTGACCGACTTGGCGAAACGGGTGAGGAACGTCGCCTCCTCCATCGCCGTGTCCCCGCCGCCGACGACCACGATGTCCTGGTCACGGAAGAAGAACCCGTCACAGGTGGCACACCAGGACACGCCGTGCCCGGACAGCTCGTCCTCGCGGGCGATGCCCAGCTTGCGGTAGGCCGAGCCCATGGCCAGGATCACCGCGTCGGCGGTGTACTCGCCACTGAGGGTGCGGACCGTCTTCACCGGGCCGGTCAGGTCGACGGAGATGACGTCGTCGCTGACCAGCTCGGCGCCGAAGCGCTCGGCCTGGCTGCGGATGTGGCCCATCAGTTCCGGGCCCATGATGCCCTCGGGGAAGCCCGGGAAGTTCTCGACGTCGGTGGTGTTCATCAGGGCGCCGCCGTACTGCGCGCCCTCGAACACCAGCGGGGCCAGGTCGGCCCGGGCCGTGTATAGCGCGGCGGTGTAGCCGGCCGGACCCGAGCCGACGATGATCACGTTGCGGTGCTGGCTCACTGTCCCTCTTCCGTTGCGGTGGTGCTGCCTGAACGATCCTAGGTTCGCCGCGATTCCCGGTGCTCAGCGGCGCAGCAGGGACCTGACGTCGCGGATCTCGGGAATCCGCGTGCCCCACGCGACGGCCAGCATGACCGCGAGCCCGACCACTCCGCCGCCGAACAGGCCGACCAGGGCGCCGACGTGCTCGGGCCCGAACTGGCTGCGGGCCCCGACGACGAAGGCGTACGCGGCCAGGGCGCCGACGAGCGAGGCCAGCCCGATCCGGACCGTCGTGATCGCCACCGACCGGTACCCCAGCAGCCCCAGCCGGCGGGTCAGCAGCACGTGACCCACGATCGCGCCCACGACGTAGGACAGCGAGGTGGCGATGTTCAGCCACTGCACCGCGTGGACGGACGGGTGCAGGTCGACGTTCGTGCCCTTCGGGGCCCGGAACGCGGCGTTGGTGACGAGCACGAGGACGACCTTGGTGCCGACCATGAAGATGTTGATGAGCGCAGGCGTGCGGCCGTCGTATATGGCGTAGAAGACGCGCAGCTGCAGCATGACGATCGCGAACGGCAGCAGCCCGAACGCCGATAGCGCCAGCGAGGAGCCGATCAGCTCGCCGCCCGCGAACGTGGTGCTGCCGTGCGCGAACAAGGTCACGGCGAGCGGCGTGCCGAGCGCGATGAGACCGGCCGTAATCGGCACCAGGGCGACCGCGGCGAGCCGGGTGCCGAGCGCGAGGTCGGCCACGACCGCCGCGTTGTCACCCCGGACCGCTGCGCGGGACATGCGCGGCATGATCGCGGTGAGCAGCGAGACGACGAGGATGCCGTAGGGCACCTGGAACAGCAGGTCGGTCTGGGTGAACACGGTGAGCCCACCGTTGTCGAAGCCGACCTTCTGGATGACCGAGACGCCGATCTGGCTGGCCAGCACGTACCCGAGCACCCAGCCGGCCAGCGTCCCGGCCTGCTTCATCCGGCCGACCTCGTTCGGCAGCGCACGGAAGCGCCAGTGCCACCTGAACCCTGATCGCCGCAGCGCCGGGACCAGCACCATCGCCTGCGCCACGATGCCCAACGTGGTGCCGATACCCATGACGAGGATCTGGGGCGTCGTGATGTTCGACGGAGACAGGGTCGAGGGCCCCGGCAAGGCCCAGAACACCAGGATCGTCACGATCATGATCACGTTGTTGAGCACCGGCGACCAGGCGCCGGGACGGTAGACGTTCTTGATGTTCAGGACGGCCATGAACATGGCGCCCAGCCCGTAGAAGAAGATCTCGGGCAGCAGGAGGGTCGCGAACACCGTCGTCAGCTCACGCTGGGGACCGGCCGGGACGAACGCCCCGGCGATCAGCGGCGCCGCGGCGACGGCCAGCAGGGTCAGGCCGCCGAGGGCCGCGGTCGCGAGGGACAGTAGCCGCTGGGTGTACGCCGTTCCACCGTCGGTGTCCTGGACCTGGGCGTGAACCAGCAGCGGGATGAGGACGCTGGTCAGCACGCCGCCGAGCAGCAGCTCGTAGACCATGTTCGGGAAGGTGTTGCCGCCGCTGTAGGCGTTGCCCACGGCGCCGATGCCCAGGGCGGCGACGAGCAGCACGCTGCGCAGGAATCCGGTGACCCGGCTGACCAGGCTGGCGATCGCCATCGACCGGCTGTCGGCCATCAACCGCTGTTGGGCCTGTTCGGAGTCCGCGTCGCCGCCACCCGGTGGCTTCGCGTCCGGTGGCGGTTCGCCCGGTTCGCCCTCCCGGGCCGCGTCGATGGTCGCCGCGGCCGGCACGGTGCCCGGGCGTAGCCGGCGCTTGCCGATGTAGGTGGGCACGCTCCACTGGGCGCCCACGTCGGGGGGGCTCCAATCGGCCAGCAGCACCGGGGACATCGGATCGGCCTCGGTGAACAGGCGGGGCTCGATCAGCCGGTCGGCGCCGGCGTAGAGCGCCGGTGCGCTCCATCCGTCGTGCGGCCCAGAGTGGCCAGGACCGCTCACGCGGTGCCGCCGGCGCGGTGCCGCCGCCAGCGCCGGTAGACGCGGACCAGCAGGGCGGCCGCGAGCACGAACCCGGCGACGAAGGTGATGATCTTGCCGATCTCCCCGAGCGCGGTACTTCGGACCGACAGCACGAGCGCCGAGCCCAGCGGGGCCCGGGCGCTGGCGACGGTCTCCGGTGTCGTCAGGTCGACCTGCACCAGGATCCGGCCGGCCCGATCGATGTGCACCGGGACGTGGAGCGCGAGCTTGGTCTGCGGGCCGATCTTCTTGACCCCGACGTCATCGGCCGTGAATCCGGGCAGCCCGCCGACCGTGTTGAGCTGGATGCGGACCTCGACCTGGGCGTTGAGCGTGTTGTCGATCGTGATCGGGAGGGGTGAGTCGGCCGAGCCGAGGGTGTACGTC
>JBDTGE010000068.1:0-16814 GCA_039937575.1 Jatrophihabitantaceae bacterium | reverse complement strand
CCCTTGATGTCGGCGACGGCCTTGGCCACGTCCGGGGTGACGGTGCCGGTCTTCGGGTTCGGCATCAGGCCACGCGGGCCGAGCACGCGGGCGATCCGGCCGACCTTGGCCATCTGGTCCGGGGTGGCGATGGCGGCGTCGAAGTCCAGGAAGCCGTCGTTGATCTCCTGGATCAGGTCGTCGCTGCCGACCTTGTCCGCACCGGCCGCGCGGGCCTCCTCGGCCTTGTCGCCGGTGGCGAACACGATGACGCGAGCGGTCTTGCCCGTGCCGTGCGGCAGGCTGACCGTGCCCCGGACCATCTGGTCGGCCTTGCGCGGGTCGACGCCCAAGCTCATGGCCACCTCGACCGTGCCGTCGAACTTGGTCGGGGACGTCTGCTTAGCGATGTCGGCCGCCTCGAGCGGCGAGTAGATCTTGTCGGCCTCGATCAGTTCGGCCGCCTGGCGATATGCCTTGCTGCGCTGCATTTGCTGCTCCTTCTAGTGGTCAGGCGGGCGCCGATGGTCGACGTCCTCCCACGACTTCGGTGGTTACTTGCCTTCGACAGTGATGCCCATGGAGCGGGCGGTGCCGGCGATGATCTTGGCCGCCTGGTCGATGTCGTTGGCGTTGAGGTCTTCCATCTTGGTCTCGGCGATCTCGCGCACCTGGGCCATCGATACCTTCGCGACCTTCTTGGTGTGTGGCTCGCCGCTGCCCTTGTCGACACCCGCGGCCTTGAGCAGCAGGCGGGCGGCCGGCGGCGTCTTGGTGATGAAGGTGAACGAGCGGTCCTCGTAGACCGAGATCTCGACCGGGACGATCTGCCCGCGCTGCGACTCGGTGGCCGCGTTGTACGCCTTGCAGAACTCCATGATGTTGACGCCGTGCTGGCCGAGCGCCGGGCCGACCGGCGGCGCCGGGTTGGCCGCACCGGCCTGGATCTGCAGCTTGATGACCGCAGCGAGCTTCTTCTTCTTCGGAGGCATTAGTCTTCTCTATCTTTCTGGGGACTCTGACGGATTCGTAACTCAGATCTTGGAAACCTGGCTGAAGGACAGCTCGACCGGCGTCTCGCGGCCGAAGATCGACACCAGCACGTGCAGCTTCTGGTGCACCGGATCTATCTCGCTGATGGTGGCGGGCAGGGTGGCGAACGGGCCGTCCATGACGGTCACCGATTCACCGACCTCGTACTCGACGGTGGCGACCGGCGCCTTGTCGGTTCCGGCAGCGCCTGCCTTGCCACCTGCGATGGTGACGGCCTTCTGGGCGGCCGGCGCGAGGATCTTCAGCACCTCCTCCAGCGTCAGCGGGGAGGGGCGCGAGGTGGCCCCGACGAAGCCGGTGACGCCGGGGGTGTTCCGGACGGCGCCCCACGACTCGTCGTTGAGGTCCATGCGCACCAGGATGTAACCCGGGAAGACCTTGCGCTGGACCTGCTGGCGCTTGCCGTTCTTGATCTCGACGACCTCTTCGGTCGGCACCTCGACCTGGAAGATGTAGTCCTCCATGTCCAGGCTCTGGATCCGGCTCTCGAGGTTGGTCTTCACCTTGTTCTCGTAGCCGGCGTACGAGTGCACGACGTACCAGTCGCCGAACTGCGTGCGCAGTTCGCGCCGCAGGGCCTCGATCGGGTCCTCGTCCTCGTCGGGCACGGTGTCGGTGCCCTCGGCCGCACTGGCGTCGGAACTGTCGTCGGACTCGACCGCCGGTGACTCCTCGACTGCGGCCGCGGCGTCCTCCCCGGCGGGCGCGGTGACCACACCGAGGACGGAGACATCCACCTCGTCATCGTCCGAGCCGATCGCGTCGCTCTCGTCGGCGCCGAGCTGCGCGGCGGCGGACTTGAGGTCACGCGGCTCGTCGTCGGCTGCGTCCGCCGGCTCGGCTTCGGCCGGTTGGCTGGCCCCAGCGCCGAACGGGTCGTAGCGCTGGGAGTTGTCGCCACCGGTGGCAGTGGTGACGTCGTCGTGCTCTGACACAGTCTCTCTTCTCTTGCTCGAGGTCGGTTGCTCATGCGGGCCTGAGTGCGCCCAGCGGCCAGGTCAGCCGAAGACCAGCAGCACCAGCCGGGCGAATCCGATGTCCAGGCCGGCGACGAGCGCGGTCATGATCACCACGAAGACGATCACCACCGCCGAGTACGTCACCAGTTCGTTGCGCGAGGGCCACAAGACCTTGCGGAGCTCCGAGACGCTCTCGCGGACGAAACGCGTCGGCAGACCACCGCGGCCACCCGACGGGCGGGGGGTTGCGGACTCGGTACGAGTCGCGGTCATGGGCTCTCCTCTCGGACGTACTGACGTGCGTGCGCAGGGGCGACAGGACTTGAACCTGCAACCGCCGGTTTTGGAGACCGGTGCTCTACCAATTGAGCCACGCCCCTTCAGAGACCGGCGCGACCTGCGTCGGCGGCTCGTGAGCATGCTGGCGCAGAGCCACAATTGGACCCCGGCGAGCAAGTCTACGGGTCGGGTGCGCCGGGCTCCAAACTCCCGGCCCGGTGGACCGGTACCCACCCGACGCACGGCCGGTTCCCAGGGGCGAGGGCACCGCTGTCCCCGGCTCGGGCCGGTGAAATGCGAGCGCGGCGATCTGGGACCATTGAAGCCATGGGAGCCCGTGTATCTGACCGCATCGCCGCCATCGCCGAGTCCGCCACCCTGGCCGTCGACGCGAAGGCCAAGGCGCTCAAGGCCGCCGGACGCCCGGTCATCGGCTTCGGCGCCGGTGAGCCGGACTTCGCGACCCCCGACTACATCGTCGAGGCCGCCGTCGCCGCGGCACGCGAGCCGAAGAACCACCGCTACACGCCCGTCCCCGGGCTGCCCGAGCTGCGATCGGCGATCGCGGCCAAGACGCTGCGTGACACCGGCTACCCGGTCGAGGCCGGGCAGGTACTGGTCACCAACGGCGGCAAGCAGGCGGTCTACAACACCTTCGCCGCGCTCCTCGACCCGGGCGACGAGGTCATCCTGATCGCCCCGTACTGGACCACCTACCCCGAGGCCATCAAGCTGGCCGGCGGCGTCCCGGTCGAGGTCATCACCGACGAGAGCACCGGCTATCTGGCCGGCGTCGAGCAGCTCGAGGCCGCGCGCACCGATCGCACCAAGGTCGTGCTGTTCGTCTCGCCGTCCAACCCCACCGGCGCGGTCTACCCGCCGGAGCAGGTCGCCGCGATCGGGCGGTGGGCCGCCGAGCACGGCCTGTGGGTCGTCACCGACGAGATCTACGAGCACCTGGTCTACGGCGACGCCGAGAACGTGTCGATCGCGACCGTCGCGCCCGAGTTGGGCGACCGCGTCGTCGTGCTGAACGGGGTGGCGAAGACCTACGCCATGACGGGCTGGCGGGTCGGCTGGATGATCGGCCCGGGCGATGTCATCAAGGCCGCGTCCAACCTGCAGTCGCACTCCACCTCGAACGTGAACAACGTCGCCCAGATGGCCGCCCTCGCGGCGCTCACCGGCGACCTGGCCGCGGTCGCTGCGATGCGCGAGGCGTTCGACCGCCGCCGTCGGACGATCGTCGGCCTGCTCTCGGCGATCCCCGGCATCCTCTGCCCCGAGCCCCAGGGCGCGTTCTACGTGTACCCGTCGGTCAAGGGTCTGCTCGGCACGCCCCTGCGCGGCCGGGTGTCGAGCACGTCGGCCGAACTCGCCACGGTGATCCTGGAGGAGGCCGAGGTGGCGATCGTCCCGGGCGAGGCGTTCGGAACCCCGGGTTACGCCCGCCTGTCGTACGCGCTGGGCGACGCCGATCTGGCCGAGGGCATCGGACGCATCGCGAAGCTCGTCGCCGACGCCGGCTGAGCCGCCCCACCGCGAGTGGTCACCTACAACTGACCACTCGCCCCCGTAAGTGACCACTCGCGGGATTCGGGGCAGCGCACGCGGGGGCTCAGGGCAGCGCGCCGGCCTTGCGCAGGATGGCCACGGCGGCCGGGAACTGAGCGATCGCGTGCTCGAAGTCGGACGGCTGGACGATCCGCCAGGCGTTGCGGGCCACGTAGCACCGCAGCGCGGTGTCCCAGGCGCCCGGACCGGCCGCGTCGCGTGCGGCCTCGAGTGCGGCCGCGCCCTTGTCGTACGTCGTGAAGTAGTAGTCGCGCGCGTCGGTGCCGTACGACTCGGTGGACGCGTCGACCAAGCCCGGTGCCGAGTCGAGCAGACCCGGCGGCTCGGGCGTGTTGTCGACCAGCTGCTCGGCGTACTGCGCGAACGCCTCGTCCAGCCACGGGTGCAGGGCCTGCGAGTCGCCGACCATCGCGTAGAACCACTGGTGCGCGGTCTCGTGCACGGCCACCAGTCGCGATCCGTCCAGCATCAGGATCGAGCTCGGGTACTCGATACCGCCGCCCTCGGCCGGCAGCCGCGCCACCGACAGGGACGGGAACGGGAACGGGCCGAAGCGCTGGACCAGCTCGGTGATCGCGCGCCCGAACTCGGGCACCAGCTGGTCGCGGATCTGGGACGAGTAGGCCCCGAGCCGCAGCCGGACCCCGTCGACCGTCGTATCGGTGACCGAGAACGGGCCGACGGCGACGCTCACGTCTCGCGCCGCGGCGATGCTCGCGTGCCAGGTCCGCGGACCGGAGGACGGCGCCGGATCGCGCGGGTCACCGGACATGATCACGGTGTCGGCGCCGGGCGCCGTGACCGTGAGGTCGGTGTCCATGGCCTCGCTGGTGGCGCTCTCGGCCGGGAACTGGGCCATGTCCTCCTCGTGCCAGCCGAACCCGCGTTGCCAGGCGATCAACGGTTGCGCGGAAGCGAACCAGGCGTAACGCGGCCCGCTGCTGTCCGTGCGCCCGAAGCGGTCGAAGGACTCGGCGCCGAGTGTGAGGTGGAAATACAGGTCGGCGGTGACCGTCGTGCCGGCCGCGACCGGGCGCGCGAACGGGATGTGCAGCAGGCCACCCTGCGTCGACGGATCCGCGGCCGCGGCCGTGAACGCGTACCTCCCCCCGCCGTGATCGGCCGTCGCGGAGTCGACAACGATCCGGTTGCCCTCGCGCACGGTCGGCGCGGTGTTGGCGGTGAGCCGGAAGACCAGCTCGGTGATCGCCCGGTCCGGCGTGAACGCGACGTGCTCGGTTCCGGTCACCGTGCTCAGGTCCGCGCCCACGACGAACGTCAGCCGGACGCGGGGCCGACGCGGGTCCGGGAGGGAGTAGGCGCTCGGGCAGGCCGCTGATGACGCCTGGCCCGGCGCCGAGCCGTGGCCGGTGCGCACCGTCGAGCAGGCGGCCACCAGGAGCACCCCGGCCAGCGCGGCGGCGAGGTGCGGTCTCAGCGCGAGCCGGCGACCCATGCCTTGCCCGTCGCCTCTTCCGCGTCGATGAAGTGGACGATGATCGGTGCCGCGAAGCCCTCGACCTTGCCGCCGATCAGCGGGACGTGCGCCTTGAACTCGGCGTCGACCACGATCGTCGCCGCGTCCGGACCGTCCGGCACGACCCGGATCGTGCCCTTCATCGACGCCGGGGCGCCGTGGAAGTCGACGCTCAGCTCAGCGGTGCGCGAGCCGTCCGCGGCCGGCGCTCCCCAGGCGATCGTCTCGGTGGACGTGACGCCGGACGGCACGAACTTGCGCAGCAGGCTCGGGAAACCGACGGTCGGGAGCTTGCGCCTGGTCTTGATGATCGCGCCGTCCTGGCCCTGCGTGACGTCGACGTCGTAGGACAGAGCTCCCGCGTCGCGGCACTTCTGCTCCTGGAACTGCTTGCTCGAGGACATCTCGTAGAGCGCCTGGGCGGAGATGTCGTTGTGCATCGAGCGTTCGATCCTCATGCCGGCTCGGCCCCCGCCCAGCGCACGAGCACGCGTGCCTTGGCCAGCACGGTCTGCCCGCCCACGGTCGCGGTGAGGTCGACCTCGACCAGGCCGTCGTCACCGATCGTGCGGACCTTGCCCTCGACGAGCAGCGTGGTGCCGTCCGGATCAGGGACGACGACCGGACGGGTGAACCGCACGCCGTACTCGAGCACCGCACCCGGGTCGCCCGCCCAGTCGGTGACGACGCGAATGGCCGAGGCCATCGTGAACATCCCGTGAGCGATGACGTTGGGCAGACCGACCGACTGGGCGAACCGCTCGTTCCAGTGGATCGGGTTGAAGTCGCCGGACGCGCCGGCGTAGCGCACCAGGTCCGCGCGGGTGATGGGGAACTGCTGCGCGGGAAGCTCGTCGCCGACGATCATGTCGACTCCCCCCGGACGACGAGCGTGGAGGTCGCGCTCAGCACCAGCTCGCCGTCTAGGGTGCTGACGTCGCCGCGGGTGGTGAGCATGTCGTTGCCGGCCGCCGCACGGATCTGCTCGACGGTCACGGTCACCTGAAGGATGTCGCCGGCCCGGACCGGGCGGACGTGGACGAACCGCTGCTCGCCGTGCACGACCCGCGAGTAGTCGATCGCGAGATCCGGGTCCATGATCACCTGATGGCCGGCCTTCAGGGTCAGCACGATCGCGAACGTCGGCGGGGCGATGACGTCGGCGTGCCCGAGCGCGCGCGCGGCGGCCGGGTCGCGGTAGACCGGGTTCGGGTCGCCGATCGCGTCGGCGAACTCGCGGATCTTCTCCCGGCCGACCTCGTAGGGCGCGGTCGGCGGGTAGACCCGGCCGATGAAGTCGGTGTCGATTGGCATGCCGCAGACGCTAACCGAGCGGGGCCGTCGGCGTCACCCGGACTGCTCGCTCAGGGTGTCGCTCACCCCGAACGGGGCCGGACCGATGCCCGCTACCCTCGGCCGGCCCCACGGGTCGACGTCGGCCAGCGCGGTCTCGACCTCGCCGTAGGGGGTCCGCAGCACGACGCGCCGGCCCGCGCCGCCGACCAGGGCAGTGACCTCCGGCGACGCCCCCACCCGGCCGTACCAGCGGTAGTGGCCGCTGATCGGGTCGAACCGGCCGCTCAGCGTCACCTGGACATCGACCGTGTCGCTGCCCTCGAGCAGCTGGCCCGGACCCTGATAGCCGTCCTCGTGGTGCTCGCTCATGTGCCGGCTCCCGTTCCGACGCGCGTCCAGGGCAGTGGTTCGTCGTAGCCGAGGATGATGCCGTTCGACCGCGCCGTCCCGTCGAGCAGGTTCCAGATCGCCTCGCACACGACGGCGGTGATCCGGGCCCGCGACATGGTGCGCTTGGCCAGCCACCACGAGCCGATCGACTCGACCATGCCGACGATGCCGTACGCGCCGGGCTCGGCCTGCTGGTCGTCCAGCCCGAACAGCACCAGGGCGAGCTTGAGCAGCTGCGACACCCGGTCGGCCAGGGTGTTCTCGACCGACTCCAGGCCGGGTCCGGTGCGGCGGCTGCGCAGGAAGTAGTACAGGTTGGGGTGCTCGTCGAACCAGCCGATGATGACCTCGACGGCCGAGGTGATGATCGACCGGGGCGTGGCGGCCGGCCCGATGGCGATGTGCGGCAGGACGCTGTCGACGACCGCCGTCACGACGTGGTCGGCGATGGCCGTGCGCAGGTCCTCCCGGTCGCGGAAGTAGCGGTACAGGACCGTGCGGCTGACCCCGGCGGCCTCGGCGATCTGCTCGGCGTTGGCGTCCGGACCGTGCTCGTCGACCGCGGCGACCCCGGCGGACACGAACGCGGCGCGGCGCTGGGTGCGGTGCTCGGTCCAGCGCAGCCGTCGGCCGTCCGGTGCCCGTTGCGACGCTCCTGCGGCCTCACCCACGACGCGTGTGCCTCCCGATCGAGCGGTCCGTCACCGACAGTTCGGACCTTACCGCCGCGAGAACCTATCCGCGACACTTTGTCACAGTAGTTGGCCGGCCGGCCGAAAACGCGACGAGGCCCCGCCCGGATGGTCCGGACGGGGCCTGGCTGCTCGGTGGGACGCGGGTCAGCGCGTCTCGCGGTGCTCGGCGTGCTTTCCGCAGTTGGGACAGAACTTGTTCATCGCCAAGCGATCGGGATCGTTGCGGCGATTCTTCTTGGTGATGTAGTTGCGGTGCTTGCACTCCTGGCACGCCAAGGTGATCTTCGGTCGAACGTCGGTGGCTGCCACTGTCGTGCCTTCCATTGATGAGCTTCGGGTGGGCTGGCTGGGTCTAGCAGCCAGCTTGTAGCGAGGGCCGGACTTGAACCGGCGACACAGCGATTATGAGCCGCTTGCTCTACCAGACTGAGCTACCCCGCCCCTGGGTCGGACCAGCAGCCCCGGATTCAGGGCTGCCCGAGCCCCCTTACGGAATCGAACCGTAGACCTTCTCCTTACCATGGAGACGCTCTGCCGACTGAGCTAAGGGGGCACTGGCCAGCGCCGACGAAAGGGTCTTGTGGACCCGGTTTCGCGCGGTGCTTGCGCCAGCGGATGAGCTTACACGAATCACGACGCTGCTCGTTGCGCTCGCCAGCGCGCTCTGATCGGCGCCGACCGCGTGAGCTTGGCAACACATTGCTCGTTCGACAGACTCAGAGGACGATCCTCAATCGGCGAAGACATTGTCAGGAGCTGCCCATGGCCGTCACGTCCGAGCTCACCGTCCTGAACCGGGCCATCGACGAACTCAGTACCGTCGTCGGCTCGGTCGAAAGCCGGTACGGCGACATCTCTGCAGTCCGACGACTGCGGGGTGACGTCGACCGGATCCGGCTCGACGCGTCCGAGCTCGACGCCGTGGCTGCTCCGCCCCCGCCACCAGGCCAAGTGGAGATGCACGTGATCGACGACACACCGCCAGACCCGTCCCTGTGGTCCGATGCCGACGACGAGGGCCTCGGCGGCTATCACGGCGGGAGTCGGTGACCCGCGCGACGACGCCGTTGCAGTCGGGGACGGGAGCGCCCGGACGCGCGAGCATCCCACAGCGCACCCTGCGTACCGACAACTGGCGCAAGGCTCCGATCCTCACGTTCGTGCTGCTGTCCACCTGGGTGCTCTACGCGCTGATCCGGACGGTGTGGCAGGCCGCGTACTTCGACAAGAGCGATCACTACCTCTCGCCGTTCTACTCCCCGTGCGTGACCGCCAGTTGCCAGGCCGGTTCGCGCGACTTCGGCACGTGGTTCGGGCACTTCCCGCCGGTCATCCCGTTCGCGATCGTCACGCTGCCGTTCCTGCTCGGGTTCCGGCTGACCTGCTACTACTACCGCAAGGCGTACTACCGCGCGTTCTGGCAGTCGCCGGCCGGGTGCGGCGTGGCCGAGCCGCACGCCCGCTACAGCGGCGAGACGCGCTTCCCGCTGATCCTGCAGAACGTGCACCGCTACTTCTGGGTGGCCGCCGGGGTCATCTCGATCGTCAACACCTGGGACGTGGTCCAGGCGTTCCGACCCGAGGGCCACAGCTTCGGGTTCGGTCTGGGCACGATCATCATGCTGGTCAACGTCGTCCTGCTCTGGACGTACACGATCTCGTGCCACTCGTGCCGGCACATCGTCGGCGGGCGGCTGCGCAACTTCTCGGCCCACCCGCTGCGTTACAAGGCGTGGGGCATCGTGTCCAAGCTCAACGCCAAGCACATGGAACTGGCCTGGACGACGCTTGGCACACTGATGCTCACCGACGGATACATCGCACTTGTGTCCTCGGGCGCATTCAGCGACCTCCGCATCATCAACTGAGGACATTGACCCTTGAGTGAGACAGAGAAGTACAACTACGACGTGCTCGTGATCGGCGCCGGCGGAGCCGGGCTGCGCGCGGCCATCGCGGCTCGCGAGGCCGGCCTTCGCGTGGCGATCATCTGCAAGTCGCTGTTCGGCAAGGCCCACACGGTCATGGCCGAAGGCGGCATCGCGGCGTCGATGGGCAACGTCAACAGCAACGACAACTGGCAGGTCCACTTCCGCGACACGATGCGGGGCGGGAAGTTCCTCAACTCCTGGCGGATGGCCGAGCTGCACGCCAAGGAGGCGCCCGAGCGGGTCTGGGAGCTCGAGACGTACGGCGCCCTGTTCGACCGCACGCCCGAGGGCAAGATCAGCCAGCGCAACTTCGGCGGGCACGAGTACCCCCGCCTGGCCCACGTCGGCGACCGCACCGGCCTCGAGCTGATCCGCACCCTGCAGCAGAAGATCGTCTCGTTGCAGCAGGACGACGCCAAGGCCAACGGTCACACCGGCGCGGACGACGCCAAGCTCAAGGTGTTTGCCGAGTGCACGATCACCGAGCTGATGAAGGACGAATCGGGCGCGATCTCCGGCGCGTTCGGCTACTGGCGCGAGAACGGGAACCTCGTCCTGTTCAAGGCGCCCGCGATCATCCTGTCGACCGGCGGGATCGGTAAGTCGTTCAAGGTCACGTCCAACTCGTGGGAGTACACCGGCGACGGGCACGCGCTCGCGTTGCGGGCCGGCTCGACCCTGCTGAACATGGAGTTCATCCAGTTCCACCCGACCGGCATGGTCTGGCCGCCGTCGGTCAAGGGCATCCTGGTCACCGAGTCGGTCCGCGGGGACGGTGGCGTGCTGCGCAACTCCGAGGGCAAGCGGTTCATGTTCGACTACGTCCCCGCCGTCTTCCGCGGGCAGTACGCCGAGACCGAGGAGGAGGGCGACCGCTGGTACACCGACCCGGACCACAACAAGCGCCCACCGGAGCTGCTGCCGCGTGACGAGGTGGCACGCGCGATCAACTCCGAGGTGAAGGCTGGGCGCGGATCCCCGCACGGCGGGGTCTTCCTGGACATCGCCTCGCGCCGCTCGCCGGAGGAGATCCTCAAGCGCCTGCCGTCGATGCACCACCAGTTCAAGGAACTGGCCGACGTCGACATCACCAAGGAGGCGATGGAGGTCGGTCCGACCTGTCACTACGTGATGGGCGGGGTCGAGGTCGATCCCGATACGGCGGCCGCGAACGGCGTGCCCGGGCTCTTTGCCGCGGGCGAGGTGGCCGGCGGCATGCACGGCTCGAACCGGCTCGGCGGCAACTCGCTGTCCGACCTGCTGGTCTTCGGGCGGCGGGCCGGCGTGGGGGCGGCCGACTACGTGGCCGGGCTCAAGGGCATGCACCCGTCGATCCGCGACGCCCAGGTGGCGGCCGCGACCAAGACGGCGCTGGCCCCGTTCGAGCCGGCCGACGACGGGCCGGCCGAGAACCCGTTCACCGTGCACAGCGAGCTGCAGCAGTCGATGAACGACCTGGTGGGCATCATCCGCAAGGAGGAGGAGATGCGCGAGGCGCTCGAGCGGCTCGTTGCGCTCAAGGAGCGGGCCCGCCGCGTCTCGGTCGAGGGCGGCCGCGCCTTCAACCCGGGCTGGCACCTTGCCCTCGACCTGCGCAACATGGTGATCGTCAGCGAGTGCGTCGCGAACGCGGCCTTGCTGCGGCAGGAGTCACGCGGCGGTCACACCCGGGACGACTTCCCCGCGATGAGCGCCGAGTGGCGGACGAAGAACCTGATCTGTACCGAACGCACCGACGGCGTCGAGGTCACCGAGCAGCCGATGGTGCCGATGCGCGAGGACCTGCTGAGCCTGTTCGAACGCGACGAGCTGGCCAAGTACCTGACCGACGCAGAACTCCCCCAGGAGGCCAGCGCATGAGCTACGACGCAAAGTTCCGGGTTTGGCGCGGTGACGCCGAGGGCGGCGACCTCGGCGACTACAGCGTCGAGGTGAACGAGGGCGAGGTCGTCCTGGACATCATCCACCGGCTGCAGGCGACGCAGGCCGGCGACCTGGCCGTGCGGTGGAACTGCAAGGCCGGCAAGTGCGGCTCGTGCAGCGCCGAGATCAACGGGCGCCCGCGGCTGATGTGCATGACCCGCATGTCGACCTTCGCCGAGGACGAGACGATCACCGTGACCCCGCTGCGGACGTTCCCGGTGATCAAGGACCTGGTCACCGACGTCTCGTTCAACTACCGCAAGGCCGAGCAGATCCCGGCGTTCGCGCCGCCGGCCGGCCTCGCACCGGGCGAGTACCGGATGGCCCAGGTCGACGTCGAGCGCTCGCAGGAGTTCCGCAAGTGCATCGAGTGCTTCCTGTGCCAGGACGTCTGCCATGTGATCCGCGATCACGAGGACAACAAGGAGTCCTACGCGGGGCCGCGGTTCCTGATGCGGATCGCCGAGCTGGACATGCACCCGCTGGACACGGCCGATCGCCAGCACGCGGCGCAGGAGCAGCACGGGCTGGGCATGTGCAACATCACCAAGTGCTGCACCGAGGTTTGCCCCGAGCACATCAAGATCACCGACAACGCGTTGATCCCGCTGAAGGAGCGCGTGGTCGACCGCAAGTACGATCCGCTCGTCTGGCTCGGCAGCAAGATCGGGCGTCGCCAGGCCTGATCGGCGCGCGGGAGACCACTGCGGCCGTCCGGCCACGGCCACCACCTACGACGCAGTCGTCCGTGCCGTGCGGGCGGGACGCCAGCCCGGCCCGGGCACGCTGGCCCGAAGTTGCTTGGTGTAGCCGTGTTGCGGGTCATCCAGGATCTGTGCGGTCGGGCCGTGCTCGACGGTGCGGCCGCGATGGAGACGTCCAGCGCCGACACCGCCTCGTCGAGCACGAGTACGATCGATGAGCCGACCGACTGGCGCGGATCCAATGAGGTGTACGGGTCCTGGAAGACGATCTGGAGCAGAGCCCCACGCCGACGCCGAGCCGAGCTCGAGCGGCGCGGGTTGCTCCCGTCTTCGCCGCCGAGCCGGACCGTGCCGGCGGTGGGTGGCTCCTGGCCGATGAGCAGGCGGGCGGTGGTCGTCTTGCCCGATCCGGACTCCCCGACGATCGCGAGCGATCCGCCGTGCGGGATGGTGAAGCTCAGGTCATGGACGGCGACGAAGTCGGTGGCCACCCCGCCCGAGCGCACCGGTAGGTCTTGCGCAGCCCGACCACCTCGACCGCAGGGATCCGCTCCCGCGGCGCGCCCGCTGCCGTCATCGCGACACCGCCGGGTGCAGGTCGGGCAGGCGGGTGCACCTGAACGGTTTCAAAACGCTGCACGCCGGGTTTTGGCACCCTTCAGGTCCTTCGTGACGTCGGTCTGGCCGTAGACCCACACGCTGCGTCCGACCAGGTCGACGAAGTCGAGTTGGTGTCGCTCGCCCGGCCACTGCAGGTAGATGCCGCGATGTTCCATGCCTTCGCGGCGCAACCGGTCGCCCAGGCCGATGCTGTCAAGCAGGTCGACGCTCGACTGTTCCAGGATGCCGGCCCGGATCCGCGCGAGCACGTACTGCTGCGAGCGGGACTCGATGACGACACACTCGATGCCCTGCGCTGCGAGCAGATGCGACAGCAGCAGCCCCGACGGCCCCGCGCCGATGATGGCGACGTCGGTCCTCATGGCTCCATTGAATCCGGATCGATCGACGGCGGCCACTCCCGTCTTCTACTGAGCGAAAGTTGTGACCAGCGAGCGCTTGATGCCCTGCGCGGCCACCTCGAGCGCGGCGACCAGCTTGGGACGGTCCCGCTTCAGACTCGCCACGACGATGCCGAGTGCGGCGACGACGAGGCCGTCGTGATCGCGTACGGGCACCGCGACCGAACAGGCGCCAAGGCTCATCTCCTCGTGGGTCTGGGCGAAGCCGTCGCGCCGCACCCGCAGCAGTTCCTGCTGCAATCGGCGGGGCTGAATGATCGTGTATGCGGTGACGCGGTGCAGGTCGGTGAGGACTGCCTGTTGCACGTCTTCCGGCGCGTAGGCGAGTAGGACTTTGCCGACGCCGGTCGCCTGAGTCAGCTCCGCATCCTGAGCTGCCAACCGGCGTTCGGTCTCCTGCAGCTCGGCCTGACGCTTGAGGCGCACCTCTGCCGGGATCGGGCGCGGCACCAGCGCCGGGTCGAACGCCAACGACGCCGGTGGCACGTTCGTCGGCACGCGGGAGTAGTTCCGCGCCACCCAGAACAGCACCTGGAACAGCTGCCCCAGCACCGGCAGCGAGTCGCTCGAGGTCACGGGTTTGGTCTTATGCACCGCCGAATTGCCCTGCCGGCGGATTAGATCCATCTTCGTCTGCATGTCGTTGCCGACCAGCACCCGCAGCGTCGGCTCCAATAGTCGGGCCGACAGATCATCACGGTACGGCTGCACCAGCGTGGCATCCGCGTCATACAGCCAGCTGACCGCCAGTTCCAGGCACCGCCGAGCGTAGAAACAACACGCCCGCGGATCAGCGACCCCGTTCCGCTCGGCCCGCGGCGCCTCCGCGAACAGCTCCCGCCACTCGGCACGCAGGAACACGAAGTTGCTCACCGCGCGCCCCTCCCGCCGCCGTCTCACTTGATCTCAATCGGAACGCTAACTGATCACCGCTGCTAACGGTAGCGCCAACTACCTGCTAGCGGTAGCGTTCAAGCTCGGCTAACGGTAGCGTGCGATATATGTCCCAGTACCTGCCCCGCGTGGTTGATGACGAGCTGGATGCCTTACTCCCGGAACTGCCCGCGATCAGCATCGAGGGCCCGAAAGGCGTCGGCAAGACCGGAACCGCCCGCCGCCGGGCAGCCCGAACGTTCGAACTGGACGACCCGGCCCAACGCGAACTGCTCCAGGCCGACCACTCCGCGCTCACCGACAGCGACGGAACGGTGCTGCTGGATGAGTGGCAGCGGCTGCCCGAGTCCTGGGACCTCGTGCGGCGCGCCGTCGACGCAGGCGCGGCGCCGGGGCGGTTCCTGCTCACCGGCAGCGCCACCCCCACGCAGGCACCGACACACTCCGGCGCCGGTCGCATCGTCCGACTACGCATGCGGCCGATGTCGCTGTCCGAACGCGGAGTGAGCAACCCGACAGTGAGCCTGGCCGAGCTGCTTACCGGTCAAGGACCACAGATCGGCGGCACATGCGAACTGACCGCGCCCGACTACGCCGAACAGATCATCCGCTCGGGCTTTCCCGGGATCCGCACCCTGTCGACCAGGGCGGCCCGGGCGCAACTGAACGGCTACCTCGAACGGATCGTCGAACGCGACTTCCCCGAACAAGGGCATCTGGTTCGCCGGCCAGCGACACTACTGGCATGGCTGCGTGCCTACGCCGCAGCGACCGCAACGACCACCGCCTACAACACCATCCTGGACGCTGCGACTCCCGGCGGCGCCGACAAACCGGCAAAGACGACGACCATCGGCTACCGCGACGTCCTCACCCAACTGTGGCTCCTGGACCCGCTACCCGGATGGATCCCGACCGGCAACCAGTTCACCCGCCTGGCCCAGGCACCCAAACACCACCTCGCCGACCCCGCCCTGGCCGCGCGACTGCTCGACCTGGACGTGGACGCACTTCGCCGCGGCACAAGCAGCCCTGTACGCATAGGCAGCAGCAGCGGCAGTGGCAGCTCCATGTTCGGAGCCCTGTTCGAGTCACTAATCACCCTCGACCTGCGCGTCTACGCCCAGGCCGCGCAAGCCCGAGTCAGTCACCTGCGTACCCGCAACGGCGACCACGAGATCGACCTGATCCTGGAAGCCGGAGCCGGCCGCATCGCCGCCTTCGAGGTAAAACTCGCCGCCAACGTCGACGACACCGACGTCCGCCACCTGCGATGGCTGCGAAACCACATCGGCGAACAACTCATCGAAGCCGCAGTCATCACCACCGGCCCCTACGCCTACCGCCGAAAAGACGGCATCGCAGTAATCCCAGCCGCACTCCTCGGCCCCTGAATCGCCCGACCACCCATATTTGCTGGGCTACAGGGGTCTCGCGTGCTCGATTCGCGTTCGCCCTCCCGCGTATATCCCGCGGGTAGCCGTCAGGCGGCGAGTCGTTCGATCGCTTGTCCGGTGAGGTTCGCAATGAGTTCGAAGTCTTTGTCGACGTGCAGGACGATCAGGCCCGCGAGTTCGGCGGTAGCAGCGATCACCAGGTCCGGGATCGACGGTGCCCGGTGTTGGCCTTGGTCGGCGAGCAGCAGTTGGACTTCCACTGCGCGGTCCTCGATCGCTGGCGTGAGGTACTCCACGGGCATCGCGGTGAGTGGCGCGCTACGCATGGCCGCCCGTGCCTGGCCGCCCGAGCGCGCCGAGTAACCAACTTCCAGCCGGGTCACGGTCGTGATCCGTACCAGTCCACGTTCGATCCGGCTGGCCCACTCCCCGGCTTCAGGACCTTCCGACAGTCGCACGAGCGCTGACTTGTCTATCAGCCAGTCACTCACTCCCACGCTCCGCGCATCAGCGAGGGGTCGGCAAGATCAGCGAACGCGTCAGCGAAGTTACGAAGGTCAGCCACGGTCACCGGCGCGCGCGCCGTCGCGTCCTGCGCCAGACGGCGGCGGATGTACTCCACGCGAGACAGACCCAGGCGGGCCGCGCGGGCGTCGACGGCAAGCAGCACCTCGTCAGGGATATCGCGGATCAGAACATCTGACATGAGCGACCACCTCCGGTTGATATCTAACGATATCACTCGCCCGAGCTGCAGGTGGCCAACCGAATCCTCAGCGGACGCGCCACCGCGATTCGATACGGGTCATCAGGTCTAGCCGTTGAGCAGGCTGGCCTGGGCGAGGTAGCCGTTCGGGTCGAGAGCGACATCCTTCGCTTTCGCGTCGGCAACTATGGCGGAGTCCCATTCGAGGTAGACCCGGCCATCGCCCTCGGTGAGCTCGGACCAGGTCGCGGCGCTGCACCGAGACCCGCGGATCGCCCTCACGGTCGACGTCTATCCGCCGCCGTGCTGCCTACTCGTGCGCGGAACCGCCGAGCTACGCGAGGATGACGGCGTCCCTGACGAATACCTGGAAGCGTCGTTCCGGACGATGCCAGAAGGTCAGCACGCCTGAAGGGTTCCAAAATCTGCGCGCACCAGTTCGTCGTAGCCTGGGCATGATCATCTCTTGTGTCTATGCGACTGATCTACCTCGTCTTGGTCCGTCTCAGCGGGTGGTTCGCGCTGTTAGCCCGA
>JBDTGE010000067.1:0-6248 GCA_039937575.1 Jatrophihabitantaceae bacterium | reverse complement strand
CAATAGGGTCGGATGCATTTTCGCCCGGACGAGGTTGACGTGCGGTCAGCAATGAGGAGTCCGTGGCAGCACCAACAGTACTCGCGAGCGCGTAGGGTCGGACCACAATCGAAAACCGCGGTATGGAGCGCCCCGGGATCACTGCGAACCTGGAGAGTGCAATGGCTGGAAAGAACAAGGGCGGCCGCGAGGTCCGAAAGCCCAAGCAGGTGAAGAAGCCGAAGTCCACCGAGACGGCGAACCTGATTGCCCCACCGGCTAAGGCCAAGCGCCCGGCGTCGCGCTAACCGCCGGCCCCTAGTTCGCGAACAGCGGCGGCAGGGCCAGCAGCATCACCGTCGACCACGTCACGTGCGTCAGGATCGGGGCCAGCACGCCGCCGGTCGCGCGCCGCTGCCAGCCGAGGACGACACCGAGCGTTGCCGCGGCGAACGCGAGCATCGGGTTGCCGGTGGCCAGCGTGGCCACGGTGTAGACGAGCGTCGATCCCGCGACCGCGTGCCGGCGGCTGATCGCCGCGAAGAGCGCCCCGCGGAAGAAGACCTCCTCGGCGACCCCGTTGAGCAGCGTCAGTACGAAGATCACCGGAAGTGATCCGCGGCGGGCGTGCGTCAACACGGTGTCGGTGTAGTTGCGCAACGGCTCGATCTCCCGCACGACGAGCGCACCGAGCACGAACATCGCCGACGCGGCCAGGCCGAGAAGGATCGGCGTGATCACCGGACGTCGACCGCTGGGCTGCCCGGCGCTGCGGCCCAGGTGGAGCGGTCCGGACGCGAAGCTGCCGATCACCCAGGTCGCGGCCAGACCCGCGGTCAATCCGTAGAACGCCAGGTTGCCCTGATGCAGCGCGAGCGAGGCGCCGAGCAGGGTGGCCCCGACGGCGAGCGTGACGACGACCGCGATGCGACGGCGGCGAGACGCATCGGTGGGTGCGGTCATCGCGCTCCCTGGCCGGACTCGTCGGCCTCGAGCCGGTCGCGGAGCGCGGCGCGCACCGCGTCGTCGTAGCCCATTGCGGGGCCGGAGATCACCGACTGGATCGGGGTGCCGCGGACGACCACCTCGTTGGTCATCGAGTCGATAAGGTTGCGCGCCGTGGGGACGTCGACGTCGGTCACGAGCGCGAGCCACATCGAGGACAGGTGCGGCGTCAGCAGCGGAACCGTGATGACCGGTAACGGGCGATGGTTCTGCAACCGCGCCGCCCGTTGCATCATGTCCACGTAGCGCAGTACGTCCGGCCCGCCCACGTCGTACACCCGCCCGGCCGTCTCCGGGACGTCGAGCACGCCGACCAGGTAGCGGATGACGTCCGGCAACGCGATCGGCTGCGTGCGGGTGTTGACCCAGCGCGGCGCGAGCATCAGTGGCAGGTGGTCGACCAGTTGCCGGGTCAGCTCCCACGAGATGCCGCCGTGGCCGATCACGACCGCCGCCCGCAGCACCGTCACCGGCACGCCCGCCTGGCCGAGCAGGCTCTCGACCTCGCGGCGCGAGCGCAGGTGCGCCGACAGCGTCGCGGTGTCGGCGCCCAGCCCGCCGAGGTAGACGATGCGCCGCACGTTCGCCTGCGCCGCGGCGCGCCCGAAGTCTCGCGCCGCGCGGGCGTCGACCGCCTCGAAGTCTCGGGAAGACAGCGAATGCACCAGGTAGTAGGCGACGTCGACGCCCTGCATCGGCTCGCTCAGGGTGCTCGGGTCCTCGACGTCGCCGCCGACGGCCTCACCCGCGCCCTTGTACCGATCCGGGTTCCGGGTCATGGCGCGGACGCGATGACCGGCGGCTTCGAGCGCCGTGGTCAGGTGGGACCCGATGAAGCCGGAGGCGCCGGTGACCAACACGTCGAGGGGCATGCACCCAGTGTGCCCACATTCGCGCCCGACCGGCGCCGTACGGTGGCTCCCGTGACGCGATCGATCACCGCCCTGTTCCTGGGCGGCACCATCAGCATGTCCGGGCACGGCGGCGGCGCGGTCGTGCGGCTCAGCGCGGACGAATTGGTGGCCGCCGTGCCGCAACTCGGCGAGCTCGACGTCCGGATCCACGCGCGCCAGTTCCGCAGCCTGCCCAGCGCCGCCCTCTCCTTCGACGACGTCGTGCAACTGGTCGCGGCTGCCGAATCGCTCGACAGCGATGGCGTCGTGGTGGTTCAGGGCACCGACACGATGGAGGAGAGCGCGTACCTGATCGACCTGCTCTGGAGGAAGGACAGCCCGATCGTCGTCACCGGCGCGATGCGTAACCCGTCGCTGGCCGGGCCGGACGGGCCGGCCAACCTGCTCGCCGCGGTGACCGTCGCCGCGAGCGAAAGGTTCCGCGGCCTCGGGGCGATGGTCGCCTTCGGTGATGAGGTGCACGCCGCGCGCTTCGTCCGCAAGACCCACAGCACCAGCCCGGCGACCTTTGCATCGTCCAACGCCGGCCCGATCGGACACGTGATCGAGGGAGTGGCCGTCCGGGTCACCCAGGTCGAGCGCCGCCCGACGTACGCGGTCACCGGGCCCGTCGACGCGCGCGTCCCGATCCTGTCCGTCGGGCTCGACGACGGCGGTGAGCTACTGGTCGGGCTGGCCGAACGCTGCGACGCGCTGGTGGTCGCGGCGCTGGGCGCCGGTCACGTACCGCCCGCGCTGGCCGAGCCGCTCGGGCAGTTGGCGACGCGCGTTCCGGTCGTGCTCGCGACGCGTACCGGAGCCGGCGCCGTGCTCTCGCACACATACGGCTACGCCGGGTCGGAGAGCGACCTGCTCGCCCGCGGACTTATCGGTGGCGGGCTACTCGACCCGTTCAAGGCGCGCGTGTTGCTGCGCGTCCTGCTCGCCGGCGGCCATGATGACCGCGCGGCGATCACGGCCGCGTTCGCCGACGCCGTATAGCCCTCAGCCCAGCGCGTCGACGATCACCCGCAACGTCGGGGGCGGACCCTGGAGGAGCAACGTCGTGATCAGCGTCTGCTCCCACACCGCGAGCTCCGCACGGATCTTCGCCGGCGGCCCGATCAGCGCGACGTCCTCGACGAGGGCGGTCGGGACGGCGGCGATCGCCTCCTTCTTCTTGCCGTCGAGGTACAGCGCCTGGATCGTCTCGACCTCGCCGGGGTAGCCCAGTCGGTTGAACAGCTCGGCGTGGAAGTTCATCGTCTTCGCGCCCATCCCGCCGATGTACAGAGCGAGCGAGGGTCGGATGAGATCCGCGGCGGCCTCCACGTCCGCGCCGGGAACGACGGGGACGCCGGCCGGGATCTCGAAGTCCGCGAGGGTGTGGCGGGCGCCCGGGCGGGCGAAGCCCTCGGCCAGCGCCTCGCGGTAGAAGCCGTCGGTCTTCGGCGAGAAGAACATCGGCAGCCAGCCGTCGGCGATCTCGGCCGCGAGCGCGACGTTCTTCGGCCCCTCGGCGCCGAGCATGATCGGGATGTCGGTACGCAGCGGGTGCACCGTCGACTTCAGCGCCTTGCCCAGACCGGTACCGCCCGGGTAGGGCAGCGGGTAGAACTCGCCCTCGTGCGTGACCGGCACGTCGCGCCGGAAGATCGCGCGCATCACGTCGATGTACTCCCGCGTCCGGGCCAGTGGCTTCGGGTAGGACTGGCCGTACCAGCCTTCGACGACCTGCGGTCCGGAGGCGCCGATGCCGAGCACGAACCGCCCGCCGCTCAGATGATCGAGCGTCATCGCCGCCATCGCGGTGGCCGCGGGTGTGCGGGCCGAGATCTGGGCCAGGTTCGTGCCGAGCCGAACCCGGGACGTCGACGCGCCCCACCAGGCCAGCGGCGTCAGTGCGTCCGAGCCGTAGGCCTCGGCGGTCCAGATCGAGTCGAAACCTAGCGAGTCGCACAGCGCGACCGCCTCGGTGATGCCGGCCGGTGGACCGGATGACCAGTAACCCGTGTGGTATCCGAGCTTCACGTTGGGCCGCCTTCGCTGGTATCAGACGCAGATCTGGCGACTCTATCCAGCTATCGGTGGTGAATGCAGCGCGCTGCTCGCGTCCTGGCGCGGGAGCGAAAGTCGCGGCAGGCTGGTTCCGGGCGCGGTCACGGTGGAGGATGGGCAGATGCTGGGCTCAGTACCGCGGGTCGACCTGCCGCCCCCCGGTGGCATCGCGTGGTTGGAGGTCTCCTCCGAGACCACCGACGCGTGGCCCGTGCGCATCCGCACCGGCCCGCTCGGCCTGCAGATCGCGCCGCTCACCCGGGCCCGGTCGGGCTACTACTTCAAGGGCGCCCGGTTGCGAGGCACCCGCTGCATGTGGTCGGCCTCGACGCTGAGCGGCGCGGAGTTGACCCGCTCGGCGCGCGCCCCCCATCCGCAGGGCGAGACGTCGGTGCACGTGCTGATCCGCGCTGAGAGCTCCGGCTCGGTGTTCGACGCCAACAGCTCGTTCAACCGCGGCGTGCTCAGGGTGATCGACCCGTCGCATGCCGTCGACGAGACGTTCCACTCCAACTCGCACCTGTGCACGTTCAACGTCCATCAGCCGACGCTGGGCATGGAGCCGGCGAGTGTCGCCGCGATGTACGGGCAGACGTTCGCGCTCACCCAGTTCCAGACCCATCTGCTGCGTTCGGCGGTGAGCCTGCTGCTCGCGGACACCGACGGTGTGGGCAGTGCATCCACCCTGGTCGGCATCGACCGCTACCTCGGCTCGCTGGCCGGGTTGCTGCTGCGCTCGTCGGTCAGCCGGTCGGTGGACGGCGAGCAGGTCGCGTCCGTTCGGGCCCGCACCGAGACGATCATCTACGACCAGGCGACCGACGCGCAGATGACTCCGGCCGCGATCGCCGCCCAGCTCAACGTGTCGTTGCGGCAGCTCTATCGCGCGTTCAGCGGGTCGGAGAGCCCGGCTGCACTGATTCGCCGTCGGCGGCTCGAGCGGGCGGCCGAGCTGCTCGCGTCGCGCCGCACGATCGCCAACGTCGAGTCCGTCGCCCAGGAGTGCGGGTTCGCGTCCGCCGAGTACTTCTCGCGCGCGTTCCGTCGCGAGTTCGGGCTGAGTCCGCGGGCCTACCGTTCGACCCATCGCGAGATCCCGAGCGCCTCGTGATCGGCCCGCAGGTCTGATTGCGCCGATCGCTCGAGCCTGGCGATCTGACATCCGATCGTGGTGCTGGGACGGCCACGATCGGCGGTCAAAGCCGAGCTGAGTGGCCGATCGGTGAACCCGGTTCAGGCGTGGGTGCGGATGTCCCCGGTGATGTCCTGCACCGCGTCGACCAGCAGGCAGTGCTCGTCCCGGTTGCCGCTGTCCCACACCGTTTGCGATGGCACGAAGGCCAACAGCAGCAGGGACGTGGCTGACGTGCCCAGGTAGGCCTGGGCCGGTTCGCGGCAGTCTCGCAGGCCCTGCTGCGCGAGCTCGCTCAGTCCGGGGTAGGTCGCGTCGGTGGACTGCACCGTGGTGAACACCTGGCCGTTGTGCGGAGTCGAGCACGGGACCACGGTCAGGGCGTCGAAGGTTTGCGTCTGGCCGACGGTCACGGCCGGCACCTTGACGCAGTCGCCGTTGCGCAGAGCGGTTGGGGGGATGGACCCTTGGTGCAAGACGGTGCCGTCGGCGGCCCGCTGCGGCCGGCGGCCCTGCTCGAACGCCGTCACGCCGACGATGACCATGATCCAGGCGAGCGACAGCGCCAGGCCGGCGATCGCGAACCCTCGACCGCGCCGTTCCTTGCCGCGAGTCCGGACGAGGCCGACGATGCCGAACGGTATCGACAGGAGCAACGCACCGACGATGCCGGTGACAAGTGACCAGACGGCCAGCTTGTCCAGGCGACGATCACCCGGCGCGCGGTGTTCGATCGGCGGTTGGGGGACATAGCCCGCTGGGCCGTAACCGGGCGGCGCGTAACCGGGCGGCGGGTAACCGGGCGGGGCGTAGCCGGGCGGCGCGTAACCGGGCGGCGCGTAGTTGGGCAGCACGGGAGGATTAGGACGGCGGCGGTGGCTCGGGCTCGTGCCGGCCGCGGTACGAGCCGTCGGGGGAGGAGCCGATCTCGCCGATCGGATTCTGGTAGCCGGTGATGACGTCCTCCTTGTGCTCGGCTTCCGCCAGCGGGCTCGCCTGGCTACGCCGCCTATCGGCAGATAACGCAGCAACGTGAACATTTTGACCGTCGAACTGCGGGAGGCGAACGAATCCGTCGGCGAGGTAAATGAAAACCGCGGCTCAGGCGTTAGTCGGGTGTGGTGGACGGCGATCGAGATCGATTCACCCGGTGTCCTGGTGGCGCCGGCGTCGACGCGAGG
>JBDTGE010000066.1:0-8562 GCA_039937575.1 Jatrophihabitantaceae bacterium | reverse complement strand
CAGCACCCGCGTCGAGAAGGGGACCGACAACGGCTCGAAGGCGCCGGTCGCCCCTCCGCCGCCGGCCGGCCAGGGCGAGATCCTCGTCGACACGTCGGCCGTGTTCAACATTCACGCGCTGGGGCTGTACCTGCGGATGGACAGCTCGTGCGCTCCCCCGCTCAACGGCGACCCGAACCTGCCCGGCGTCCCGTACATCACCAACGAGACGACACCGACGATCACCTCCTCGTTCGCCGTCTTCGCCGCGGCGCCGGGCCCGCACCAGCTCGCGCTCGTGTCCTGGACCAGCGTCGACACCCCGAAGTGCGCCCAGCTGACGGCCATGCTGGGCTCGACCTCGACGACCCTGACGGCCGACCAGCAGGTCGAGGCCTACGTGTACGGCACCTCGGTCACCGATCTGCACCTGGCGCTGGCGCCGATCCAGCCCTGAGTGATCGTCCGGATACTCGAAGCGGGCGTCGCCGCGTCTCTGGGGAACCGCCCGTCCTTGATCAACTGAAGGTTCTGGTCGCATTTCGACCACAACCCGCACTTGATCAAGAACGGGTGCCTGCACCTGCGGAGTCTCCCGAACCGCGCGCCCGGAGGCTGGCGCGAGAACCGCCACATAATCTCGGAGCCGCCAGAGCCGGCGGGTAGTCTGCGGCCGACCCCCTTTCCGCTCTGGGTCGGGCCGTCCAGCGCCCGAAATCAGGAGGCTCGACGGTGCAGAAAGTGCTGATCGCCAACCGTGGTGAGATCGCGGTTCGTGTCATTCGCGCATGCAAGGACGCCGGCTACACCTCGGTCGCCGTGTACGCCGAGCCCGACCGGGACGCGCTGCACGTTCAGATGGCCGACGAGGCGTTCGCGCTGGGCGGCAGCACCCCGGGCGAGTCGTACCTGGTGATCGAGAAGGTGATCGACGCGGCCGCCCAGTCCGGCGCCGACGCGATCCACCCCGGCTACGGCTTCCTGTCCGAGAACGCCGACTTTGCCCAGGCCGTCCTGGATGCGGGTCTGACCTGGATCGGCCCGTCACCGCAGGCGATCCGCGACCTCGGCGACAAGGTCACGGCCCGGCACATCGCGCTGGCCGCCGGCGCTCCGCTGGTACCCGGCACGAAGGACCCGGTGTCGGGACCGGACGAGGTCACCGCGTTCGCGACCGAGCACGGGCTGCCCGTCGCGATCAAGGCCGCGTTCGGCGGTGGCGGTCGCGGCCTGAAGATCGCCCGCACGATGGAAGAGATCCCCGAGCTGTACGAAAGCGCGGTGCGCGAGGCCGTGGCGGCGTTCGGGCGGGGCGAGTGCTTCGTCGAGCGGTACCTGGACCGCTCGCGCCACGTCGAGGCGCAGGTGCTGGCCGACGAGCACGGCAACGTAGTCGTCGTCGGCACGCGCGACTGCTCGCTGCAGCGCCGCAACCAGAAGCTGGTCGAGGAGGCGCCCGCCCCGTTCCTGACCGACGAGCAGCGGGCGACGATCCACTCCTCGGCCAAGGCGATCTGCCGCGAGGCCAAGTACTCCGGAGCCGGCACCGTCGAGTACCTGGTCGGCTCGGACGGCGTCATCAGCTTCCTGGAGGTCAACACCCGGCTCCAGGTCGAGCACCCGGTCACCGAGCAGACCTCGGGCATCGACCTGGTCCGCGAGCAGTTCCGCATCGCCGAGGGTGAGCGGTTGCGCTTCGACTCGGACCCCGAGCCGCGCGGGCACGCGTTCGAGTTCCGCATCAACGGCGAGGACCCCGGACGCGGCTTCCTGCCCGCCCCCGGCACCGTCACCACGTACCACGAGCCGGCCGGGCCGGGCGTGCGCGTCGACTCGGGCATCGAGGGCAACTCGGTCATCGGCGGGGCGTTCGACTCGCTGCTGGCCAAACTGATCGTCACCGGCGAGACGCGGACCGAGGCGCTGGCCCGGGCCCGCCGCGCTCTGGACGAGTTCGTCGTCGACGGCATGGCCACCGCGCTGCCGTTCCACCGCGCGGTCGTCCGCGATCCGGCCTTCACGGCCGACCCGTTCACCGTGTTCACGCAGTGGATCGAGACCGAGTTCGACAACACGATCGAGCCGTTCGCCTGCGCCGCCGAGGCGGGCGAGGACGCCGGCCCGCGTGAGCGGATCGTGGTCGAGGTCGGCGGCAAGCGCCTGGAGGTGTCGCTGCCGGCCGGGTTCGGTGCGGGCGGTTCCGGCGGCGGGGCCCGGAAGGCCGCGCCCAAGCGGTCGGCCGGCCGCAAGTCCGGGGCGGCCACGTCCGGCGACTCCCTCACCGCTCCTATGCAGGGCACCATCGTCAAGGTCGCGGTCGCCGACGGTGACGTCGTCGAGGCCGGCCAGATGATCGTGGTGCTCGAGGCGATGAAGATGGAGCAGCCGCTCAACGCGCACAAGGCCGGCACCGTCACCGGCCTGAACGCCGAGGTCGGTGCCGTGGTCACGTCCGGCAGCGCCATCTGCGAGATCAAGGACTGACCCCGGCTTTTCCCCGCTGGTGACCGGCTGGGCCGCTGTTTTCCCCGCTAGTGACCGGGTGGGGACATCTTTTCCCCGCTGATGACCGGTTCGGCCGCCAAAATCGGTCAGCAGTGGGGAAACCCGACCGACGCGCGGTCACCAGCGGGGAAAACCGCCCGGCCCGCTCGAGCCGTCAGAGCCGTCAGCTCGACCCGCGGCGGGCGGTGATGCGGTCGATCGCGTCGATGCGCTTCTGCGCGATGTCGGCCAGATCGGCCGTGCGCCGGGTGATGTCGGCGCGCGTCGTCCCGGGCGGGAACACCATGGCCCAGCCGCCGTCCTCCAGCTCGGGAACCCGCTCGACCATCACCTCGGTGTGCACGTGGTGGGTCCCGGTGAACTCGTGCGAGTCGTCGACGACCGCGACCAGCACGTGACCCGCGGGGACCCCGTCCAGCGCAGCGACGATCTGGTCGGCGTTGTCGGCGAACACACCGGCCACCTCGACGGTGCGCCGCGCGCGGGCACGGGCTTCGGGCGAGAGATCAGGCATCGGTCGGCTCCTTCGTCAGTCGAGGTCATCGTGCAGCATCAGCCGGCGCGCCGCTTCGGCCACCGAGCCCGACAGTGAGGGGTAGACGCCGATCGTCCCGGCGACGTCGGCCACCGTGAGGCTGCGCTGGACCGCGAGTGCCAGCGGGAAGATCAGCTCGGACGCGTTCGGCGACACGATGACGCCCCCGACCACGACGCCCGTCGCCGGCCGGCAGTACACCTTGACAAACCCGTCCCGGTAGCCCTGCATCTTGGCGCGCGCGTTGGTCGAGAGCGGCAGGGTGAACGTCCGCGCGGGCACCTGGCCCGACGTGATCGCCTCGTAGCCGACGCCGACCGTCGCGATCTCCGGGTGGGTGAAGATGTTCGCGGCGACCGTCTTCAACCGCAGCGGCGCGACCGCCTCGCCCAGCGCGTGCCACATCGCGATCCGGCCCTGCATGCCCGCGACCGAGGCCAGCAGCAGCACGCCGGTGCAGTCGCCGGCGGCGTAGACGGACGGGACGTTGGTCCGGGACACGCGATCGACCCCGATGTAGCCGCTGTCGGTCAGCTCGATCCCGACGTTCTCCAGCCCGAGTCCGGAGGTGTTCGGCACCGATCCCACGCACATCAGCGCGTGGGATCCGGCGAGCGTCCGGCCGTCCTGCAACTCGACGAGGACCCCGTCGCCGTTGCGCCGTACCGCCGAGGCCCGCGCCTGCTTGACCAGCGTGCCGCCCCGGGTGGTGAACACCTGCTCGATCACCGCGGCGGCGTCGGGATCCTCGCCGGGCAGCACCCGATCGCGGCTGGAGACCAGCGTCACCGGCACTCCGAGCTCGCTGTACCCGCTGGCGAACTCCGCGCCGGTGACGCCGGAGCCGATCACGATCAGGTGCTCGGGCAGGTCCACCAGGTCGTAGACGTCGCGCCAGCTCAGGATCCGTTCACCGTCCGGGCGGGCCGAATCCAGCACGCGGGGCGTGCCGCCGGTGGCGAGCAGGACGACGTCGGCGTCGACAGTTCCGGTGACCGCGCCGTCCGGGTCGAGGATCTCCAGCCGATGCGCGCGCGGTGGCTGAGCGACAGCGAACCGCCCCGCTCCGGCGAGGACCGTGACCTGCTCGCCCACCAGCCGGGCCGAGATGTCCTCGGACTGCTGCAGCGCGAGCTCCTTGATGCGGCCGTTCACGGACTTGAGGTCGACCTCGACGTCGTCCGAACCGGTGCCGACGCCGACCCGCGGCGCGTCGCGGAACGCGGTGACCCGGTCGCTGGTGGCGATCAGGGTCTTGCTCGGGACGCAGTCGGTCAGCACGCACGAGCCGCCGAGGCCATCGCGATCGATGACCGTCACCTCGGCCCCGAGCTGCGCGGCGACCAGGGCCGACTCGTATCCCGCGGGGCCACCGCCGACGATCACAATGCGCGTCACGCGCTCATTGTCCCGTCCCGAGCGCGCCGCCTCCAACCCGACCGCCCGCCGGCTCGGTACGCTCCGGTTCGATGTCTTCCTCCAGTGGCCTGTACGCCGCGTACGGCTCGAACATGGACGCCGAGCAGATGCTCAAGCGCTGCCCGCACTCCCCCGCGGCCGGAACGGGCTGGCTCAGCGGCTGGCGGCTGAGCTTCGGCGGCGAGGACCTGGGCTGGGACGGTGCCCTGGCCATGGTCGTGCCCGATCCGGACGATCAGGTGTTCGTCGCGCTGTACGACCTCTCGCCCCACGACCTGGCGATCCTGGACTACTGGGAGGGCGCCGACACCGGGCTGTACACGAAGATCAAGTTGCGGGTCGCCACGCTCGACGGCGAGCAGCTGGCCTGGGTGTACGGGCTGAACGGCTACGAGGGCGGGCTGCCGTCGGCGCGGCATCTGGGCCTGATCGCCGAGGCTGCGCAGGCCGCGGGCGCACCGGACGACTACGTCGCCGCGCTGCGGGCCCGACCCTGCCGCTCCCTCGGCGAGTAGCGAGCGGCTACCGCGCAAGAGCGGCGTGCACCAGGGCCACGGTGTAGCGGACACCGACGGCGAGCGCGTCCTCGTCCAGGTCGAACGTCCCCTGGTGCAGGTCGAACGGCGCGGAGCCCGGCCGCCGCACGCCCAGCCGCGCCAGCGCACCCGGAACCGTCCGCAGGTACCAGGCGAAGTCCTCGCCGCCCATGCTCTGCTCGGTGTCGGCCAGCGCATCGGCGCCGAGCGCGGCGGTGATCGCGGCCCGCTGCACGTCCACCGCGTCGGCGTGGTTGACGACCGGCGGGACCCCACGGATGTACGTCGTCTCCGCCTTGGCTCCCGACGGCGCGACGATCTGATCGACCAGCTCGCACACCAGCGGCTCGGCCGAGTCCCACGCCTCGCGGTCCAGCACGCGCAGCGTGCCACTGAGCCGGCCGGACATCGGGATCGCATTGGCCGCCCGGCCCGAGTCGACGGCACCCCACACGAGGGAGAGCGCCGCGCGCGGATCGACCCGACGCGAGAGCATGCCGGGCAGCTCGGTGATGAGCCGGCCCAGCGCGTAGACCAGATCGGACGTCAGGTGCGGACGCGCGGTGTGCCCGCCCTCGCCGGACAGGACGACCTCGACCTGGTCGCACGCTGCCGTGATCGGGCCGGCGCGCACGCCGATCCGGCCGGTCTCCAGGCGCGGGTCGCAGTGCAGCGCGAAGATCTGCTCCACGCCGTCCAGCGCGCCTTCGGCGATGACGGTCGGGGCGCCGCCGGGCTGGGTCTCCTCGGCCGGTTGGAAGATCAGCCTGACCCGGCCGGGCAGTTCGGCCCCGGACAGTTCGGCCGCCGCGGCCAGCAGGATCGCCGTGTGCGCGTCGTGGCCGCAGCCGTGGCACACGCCCTCGGCCGTCGATCGGTAGGCCACGTTCTTCAGGTCGGCGATCGGCAGGGCGTCGATGTCGGCCCGCAGCGCAATGAGCGGTCCGGCCGAGCCGAGGTCGCAGACCGCGCCCGTCCCGCCGGACAAGACCCGGGGCGCCAGGCCCAGCGCCTGCAACTCTCCTACGATCAGCGCCGTGGTGCGGGTCTCGACGAAGCCGAGTTCGGGGTGCGCGTGCAGGTCGCGGCGGATAGAGACGACGTCCATCACAGGTCCATCACAGACAAGGGCCTTCATTCACATCGGTCAAGGGATCGATCGGAGCCTAGGCCGTGTCCTGTGGATCTTGTCCTGCGGGTCTGCGAACCGGGCACGATCTTGGTGCAGATCGTCCGCTCCCACGACCGACTCGCAACAAGATCCACGGCGGAACAGACCCGCGGTCAGGGCAGTCTTAGCCGGCGCCACGAACCGGACCCTCGTCAGCGCGCGCACCGCTCGCCGTCCACAGCACGCAGCCGAGCAGGGCCAGGCAGCAGACGTGCACCGCCGAACACCACAGGCAGATGGCGTCGACGCGGAACAGCTCGATCCAGACCAGGTAGAGCGCGCTGGCGACGCCGACGGCGGCGCCGAGGATCCGTAGCCCGTCCAGCGGCCGGGCCCGCCAGGCCGGCGGGCTGCACAGCGCCACCATCGCGAGGAAGAAGACCAGGCCGAGCACCGCGACCGGAACGGGACCGACGTGCGACCACTGGCTGGTCGTCACCTTCACGCAGTTGATGGTCGCCGACTCCGGGCAGGCCAGCGTGGTCGAGGAACTGAAGTGCTCGATCGTCAGGTAGCTCGACACCGCCAGCCCGATGAGCGCGACGACGAACGACGCCACCCCGCGGCGGGCCGGCGCCAACGGGTCGGGCATCAGCCGAGTTTCGTCGCCGCGGCGGTTACCCCGGCCGACGAGCAGACGGCGGCCGGCTGGTCGTTGCTGGTCTTACAGATCGCTGCCGTGAGGATGTTGGCCGCCCCGTCGATCGCCTTGCCGATCGTCGACGACGGGTCCGAGAGTGCCGCCGCCACCTGGGCGTGCGACTTGCCGGCCAGCAGCGAGGGCAGGTACTGGGCGTTGCTGATCAGGTACTTGCCGCCGATGTCGACGAACGGAAAGCCGCCCTGACCCACGTTGGTGAACAGCGCCTCGTCGGCCGCGTCGAGCGTGTCCAGCGGCTTCCTGGCCCCGTCCTCGATCTCGGCCCCGGTGAAGGAGATGGCGGTGCTGGAGTAGGTGGCGCCGTGGAAGCTCAGCGTCGGCGTGTTCGGGTAGACGTCGTTGGGCGTGGACGCCGTCTGGCTCAGGCCGCTGAGCGTGCCGAAGCGGGACAGCGCGACGGCGAGCGGCCAGCGCTCGGCCGCGCAGTACGGGCACCACTCGGCCCCCACGTAGAGCACGCGGGGCTTGCCGTCCGCGGTCAGCGCGCTGCCGCTGAGCGCGGTCGGACCACTCGCCGACCCGGCACCGACCTCGGCCAGCACGCCGGCCGGGACCGACGTCACCGCGGCCACGACGGGCTGCGCCGCCGTCGTCGCACCGTTCGCCGGTTTGGTCGAGTTGGTCGAGATCTTGACCACGACCAGAACCGCGATGACGACCACCACGGCCACGACGGGCAGGAGCACCGAGAGCAACCGCTTGCGGCGGGCGGCGGACGCCCCGCTCGCCGCCGCCATCGCGCGCTGCGCGGCCAGTCGCTGCTGGGCCGCGGCCCGGGCGGACGCGCCCTGGGGGTGCTTCTTGGAGGTGCTCACTCTGCTCTAGTCCTCGATCGCGTGGCTCGGGTTCCCCGGAGTGGTTCGGGTCACAGGATATTCACCGCGTTCGGCCGCCGCTTTCGGTCCGTACGCTCGACAGGAGTTTCGCACCGACAGCCCCGGAGGGTGCTCGCATGAAGATCGAGATCTGGTCGGACGTGGTCTGCCCGTGGTGCTACATCGGCAAGCGGCGCTTCGAGCAGGCTCTGGCGACGTTCGAGCATCGCGACGAGGTGAGCGTCGAGTGGCGCAGCTTCGAGCTCGACCCGAGCCGTCCGGCCCGTGTCGCCGCGTCGCTGGTCGCGCTGTTGGCGAGCAAGTACGGCCGCACGCCTGAGCAGGCGCAGGAGATGCTCGACTCGACGACCCGGACCGCGGCCGCCGAAGGGCTGGACTACGACTTCGAGCGGGCCGTCCCGGCCAACACCTTCAACGCCCATCAGGTGATCCACCTGGCCGCGGCGCACGGGCGGCAGGCGGCGGCCAAGGAACGGCTGCTCGCCGCGTACTTCACCGAGGGCGCGGACGTCGACGACGTCGAAACACTGTCCGAACTCGGAGTCGAGATCGGCCTGGCCGCCGACGACGTGCGGACGGCGCTCGCCGCGCAGACCTACGCGGACGCCGTGCGGGCCGACGAGGCCGAGGCCACCGCCTTCGGCATCAGCGCCGTCCCGTTCTTCGTCGTCGACCGCACCTACGGCGTGTCCGGTGCCCAGAGTCCGGACACCGTCCTGGAGGTGCTGGGCCGCGCGTGGTCGGATCGCCACCCGCTCAGCGTCGTCGGCGGCTCGGAGGACACCTCGTGCGGCCCCGAGGGCTGCGCCGTCTGACATCAGTGCACGTCCAACCGCTCGAAGGCGGCCACCGTTGCGGTGAGCAGCGCCGCCGCGATCGAGACGAGCACGATCACTGCGACGGCACTGATCCCCTTCACC
>JBDTGE010000065.1:0-4434 GCA_039937575.1 Jatrophihabitantaceae bacterium | reverse complement strand
TCAGATCGCCCGACGGGCCGGCGTCGACTTCGCGACGAGCGCCGGGTCTCGCTTGACCACGTCACCGAGCGCCTCGTCGATGCCCTTCATCGCGTCGTCGGGGATCTTCACGCCGGCGGCCTTCACGTTCTCGGCCACCTGCTCCGGGCGAGAGGCCCCGACCAGAGCGGCGGACACGTTGTCGTTCTGCAGTACCCAGGCGACCGCGAGCTGGGCCATCGACAGCCCGAGGTCGCCGGCGATCGGCCGCAGGTCCTGCACGCGGGTCAGAACCTCCTCGTCCATGAATCCCTTGATCATGTTTGCGCCGCCCTTGTCGTCGGTGGCCCGCGAACCCTGCGGCGCCGGCTGACCCGGCTGGTACTTGCCGGTGAGCACGCCCTGCGCGATCGGTGACCAGACGATCTGACCGAGACCGAGCTCCTGGCACGTCGGCACGACCTCGCCCTCGATCACCCGCCACAGCATCGAGTACTGCGGCTGGCTGGAAATCAGCGAGACGCCGAGCTGCCGGGCCAGCCCGTGGGCGGCGCGGATCTGCTCGGCCGTCCACTCGCTCACCCCGATGTACAGCGCCTTGCCGGCCCGCACGACGTCGGCGAAGGCCTGCATCGTCTCCTCGAGCGGGGTGAACGAGTCGTAGCGGTGGGCCTGGTAGAGGTCGACGTAGTCCATCTGCAGCCGGCGCAGCGATCCGTCGATGCCCTCCATGATGTGCTTGCGGGACAGGCCGGTGTCGTTCTTGCCCTTCGGGTCGGGCCCGACCGGCCAGAACACTTTGGTGAACACCTCGAGGGATTCGCGCCGCTGCCCCTGGAGCGCCGCGCCGAGCACCTGCTCGGCCTTGCCGTTGGCGTAGACGTCGGCCGTGTCGAACGTGGTGATGCCCGCGTCGAGAGCGGCGCGCACACATTGGGTCGCGACATCGTTCTCGACCTGCGAGCCGTGGGTCAGCCAGTTGCCGTAGGTGATCTCGGAGATCTGCAGGCCGGAGTTGCCGAGGTATCGAAAGTCCATGCGTCCATCCTGCACCTCGACTGCTCCCGCCCGATCGTCGCCTATCGTGACGGCGTGCGTCTTGTCGTGGCCTCGGACGGTTCGTGCCTGGTCAACCCCGGCGGGCCGGGCGGCTGGGCCTGCGCGACGTCACCGGATCACTGGTTGGCCGGCGGGCATCGGGCCACGACGAACAACCTGATGGAGCTGCGCGCGGTGTTCGAAGCGCTGGCGGCGATTCCGCGCGAGCTGCCGCTGACGATCGAGACCGACAGCCTCTACGTGATCAAGACTTTCACCCTGTGGCTCGAGGGCTGGAAGCGCAACGGGTGGCTGACCTCGGCCAAGAAGCCGGTGGCGAACCAGACGGCGATCCTGGAGATCGAGCGGCTGCTGCCGGGCCGCGATGTCCGGTGGCGGCACGTGAAGGGGCACGCGGGTCACGTGTTGAACGAGGTGTGCGACCTGCGGGCCGGTGACGCGGCGGCGGCGGTTCGCGGCGGGCAGCCGGTGGCGGTCGGGCCCGGCCTGTCGTTCGAAGTGTCCTAGCGCGGTCAGGCCGGCTGGGCGACGGCGACCTCGGACCAGCCGTCGACCGTCCCGGACTGCCAGGTGGCGATGTCCCGCGCGACGTCGTGGATCCGCTCGACCGACGGCGCACCGAGGACCTCCGGCAACGACCAGAGATGCGGTACGACCTCCTTGCGGGTGAGGACGTTGACCCGGCCGTCGGTCGCCTGCGCCTTGAGCGTGAAGGCGCCTGGCGCACCGATGACAGCGATGAGCGCTCCCACCTCGACGTCGAATCCGGCGCGGGTCGACAGCACGCGGGCCACGCTCGCCGCTTCGGCCCGGCTGTCCCCGACGTAGGGGCGGATCTCGTCATCGACCTTGAACGTCTCGCCGCGGACCCAGATCTTCGCGCCGGGATGGTGCTTGGTGTTGATCGTGAAGACGCCGGACGGACCGATCACCAGGTGATCGATCCGACCGCCGTCCGGACCGAGCGGCACCGAGTGCAGCAATCGCCACTGCGCACCCAGGGTGGCCAGCCGGCGGGCGATCTCCAGCCGAGCGGCCACCGTGCGGACGGGGGTGGCCTCGCACTCGGCGAACAGGTGCCGCGGCGGCGGCTCGCCCGGGTCGGGGCTGGTGTGGCGGGGCTCGGTGGCCGCGGCGTCCGAACGGGCATGACGTCCGGAGTAGGCGCGCGGGTCGTCCGGCTCGAGCCGGTTCCGGTGTTCGGCGATTTGTGTCACGGTGATCCTCCACGGTCGCCGACCAGGCGGGGGACCGGGCCGGGCGATCTCGGAAAGATAGCACGATGTGAGGTCGGCGTGAAGTAGAAGACATCGGATCGGACGACGGACAGCTTGATGTCGATCTTGTGGCCGTCGGGTCAGGCGCGCAGTTCGGCCTTGAGAACCTTGCCGGTCGGGCCCTTGGGCAGCGTGTCGATGAACCGGATCTCGCGGGGGTACTTGTACGCTGCGAGCCGTTCGCGGCAGTAGGCGATGACATCCTCGGCCGAGAGCGAGACCCCGTCGCGGCGGACGACGACGGCGACGACCTCCTCGCCGAGCCGGGCGTCCGGCTTGCCGATGACGGCCGCTTCAGCGATGTCCGGGTGCTCGAACAACACCTCCTCGACCTCTCGCGGGTAGACGTTGTAGCCGCCGCGGATGACCAGGTCCTTGCTGCGGTCGACGATGAAGTAGAACCCGTCCTCATCGACGTAGCCCAGGTCGCCGGTGTGGAACCAGCCGTTGGCGAAGGCCTCCGCGGTCGCATCGGGGCGCCCGAGGTACCCCTTCATGACGTTGTGCCCGCGGATGAGGATCTCGCCGATGTTGTCCTTACCGGTCGGCAGCGGCTGGTCGGCGGCGTCCCCGATGCGCATCTGGACGCCCCAGATCGGCTTGCCGATCGAGAGCAGCCGGCGGTTCTCGGCGCTGGTGTTGAACGATGTGGTGCTCGCGGTCTCGGACAGCCCGTAGCCCTCGAGGACGACGATGGCGAACTTGTCCTCGAACATGCGCATGATGTCGCCCGGGAGCGAGGCGCCACCGGACACGGCCACACGCAGGGCCGAGAGGTCACGGCCCGACGTGTCCATCTCGGCCAGCGCCTGCAGCATCGTCGGCACGCCGCAGAGCACGGTGCAGCGATCACCCTCGAGCGCGTCCAGGACGGCCCGGGGCTCGAACCGCGGGACGATCGACAGCGAGCCGCCGTAGCGCAGGGTCACGCCGATCACCGACGACAGCCCGAACACGTGGAAGAACGGCAGCACGGCGAGCGTGACGTCGTCCGGGCGCGCGCCGAACAGCCCGCCGGCGACGGTGCAGTTCATGAACAGCTGGAAGTGCGTGAGCTCGGCGCCCTTGGGCTTGCCGGTCGTGCCGCTGGTGTAGATCAGGACCGCGGTGTCGTCGGCCGCCGTCGGGTGGATGTCGCCGCCCGGCTCGGACAGCGGCTCGGTCGAGATCAACTCGTCGACCGAGTGGACGCCGTCGGCCGCGGCCGCTCCGCTCATGGACACCACGTACACCGGGACGTCGGCACTCCGTGCCGCCTGGCCCGCCTGCTCGAGGAAGCCCTCGAACGTCAGCAGTATCCGCGCGCCGGAGTCGGTGAGGTGGTAGCTGATCTCCTGCGCCTTGAGCAGCGGGTTCAGCGGCAGGGCGGTCAGGCCGGCCTTGAGCACGCCGAAGTACGCAAGGACGAAGTGCGGCAGGTTGGGCAGCTGGATCGCGACCACGTCCCCGGGCGCCAACCCGGTCGCGAGCAGGCCGGCGGCGAAGCGGCCGGACTGGTCATCGAGCTGGGCGTAGGTGATCGTGTGACCCGCGAAGTGCAGGGCGGGCGCGTTCGGCGTGGCGATCGCGGACTCGCGCAGGATGGTGGCCAGGTTGAAGCCCATCGGGTTCCCCTTCGGCTGCCCGTCGTCGGAGCCGGCGCCGTCTTGCCGGACCGGGTGCGGCTCCATACGATGAGTGAGACACACCTTAGATCTGTCTCAGCGGGTTGGCCAGGTTTCACGCCGGCCGGATCGGACGCACATGCCCCTTGCCCAGCAAGCCGAGCGCGAACACGACGCCGAACCGCGACCGCCCGCACTGCGGCTGTTCCTGACCGAGCCGATGCGCGGCGCGATGCAGTTCGCCGCCCTGCCCTGGGCGACGCCGTGGCTGGCCTGCGCCCCGCACGGCGACGGGCACGGTGTGCTGGTCCTGCCCGGCCTGGGCGCGTCGGATGCGAGCACCCAGGTCCTGCGCCGGTTCCTGGACCGGCTCGGGTACCGCAGCCGGGGCTGGACCCTCGGCCGCAACCTCGGGCCTTCCGCGGCCGTGCTCGACGAGATGCCGCGCCGGCTGGCCGAGCTCGCGAACACGACCGGCGGCCCGGTGTCGATCGTCGGCTGGAGCCTGGGCGGCA
>JBDTGE010000064.1:0-1756 GCA_039937575.1 Jatrophihabitantaceae bacterium | reverse complement strand
CGGCCCGAGAACGAGTCTGGCCACGGCAACGGTGGCGACCAGCTCATCCATCTCGGCATCCGGCCGGCGGGCAAAAGCGGTGTCGGGCTTGGCCCGGAAGTTCTGCACGATCACTTCCTGGACGCCGTTGTAGGCGCGGGCGATCTTGCGGATCGCGAAGATCGAGTCGACCCGCTCGGTGAGCGTCTCGCCGATCCCGATCAGGATGCCCGTCGTGAACGGGACGTTGGAGCGGCCGGCGTCTTCGAGCACGCGCAGCCGCACCGCCGGATCCTTGTCCGGCGAGCCGAAGTGCGCTCCGTGCGGGTCGGTGAACAGGCGTTGCGAGGTCGTCTCCAGCATCATCCCCATCGACGGCGCGACCGGCTTGAGCCGCTGCAGCTCGGACCAGGTCATGACGCCCGGGTTCAGGTGCGGCAGCAGCCCCGTCTTCTCCAGCACGAGGATCGCCATGGCCCGCACGTAGGCCAGCGTGTCGTCGTAGCCGTGGGCGTCCAGCCATTCGCGGGCCTGCGGCCAGCGGTCCTCGGGGCGGTCGCCGAGCGTGAACAGGGCTTCCTTGCAGCCCAGGGCCGCACCCTGCGTGGCGATCGCCAGCACCTCGTCCGGAGACAGGTACACCGACTCGAGCCGGTTCGGTGTGGTCGCGAACGTGCAGTAGTGGCAGCGGTCGCGGCACAGCCGGGTCAGTGGGATGAACACCTTGCGCGAGTACGTCACCACGCCCGGACGTCCGGCGGCGGCCAGGCCCGAGTCGCGCACCCGCGCCGCCGACGCACACAGGTCGACCAGCTCCGCATCGCGCGCCGACAACAAGATCTCGGCCTCGACCGGATCGAGCGTCACACCGTCGCGCGCACGACGCAGAGCCCGCCGCAGACTGCTATCGGTCACAAAGGTCACAAGCTCCGTAGTCGCGGGAGTATTTCCTGGCCGTACAGGCGCAGGAACTTCTCCTGGTCCGGGCCGGGGGCGTGGAACACCAGATGGGTGAAGCCGAGGTCCAGGTAGGTCTTGATCCGCGCCACGTGCTCGTCCGGGTCGGTGGACACGATGAACCGCTTCGCCGTCTGCTCCACGCTCAGTTCATCGGCCAGGCGCTGCATCTCGACCGGATCCTCAACCCCCTGCTTCTGCTCGGCCGACAACCCCAGCGCACCCCAGAACCGGGTCGCGTCCATCGCCTCCGGCAACGAGTGATCGAAGGACACCTTCACCTCGATCATCAGATCCAGATGCGACACCGGCCGTCCGGCCTTGGCCGCCCCCTCGGCCACCGCCGGCAACAACGTGTCGGTGTACAGCTCCGGCGCCTTGCCGGACGTGGTGATGTACCCGTCCCCGACCCGGCCGGCGTACCGGGTCGCCGCCGGCCCCGAGCCGGCCAGGTAGATCGGCACCATCGTCTCGGGCCGGTCGTAGATCGTCGCGTTCTCGGTCCGGTAGTACTGCCCCTCGAAGGACACCCGCTCCTCGGACCACAGCTGCCGGATCAACGCCACCGCCTCGCGGAAGCGGGCGAACCGCTCCTTGCCCTCGGGCCAGACCAGCCCCAGCGGCACCTCGTTCATCGACTCCCCGGTGCCCATCCCCAGCACGACCCGGTCCGGGAACAGGCAGCCCAGCGTCGCGAACGCCTGGGCCACGATCGCCGGGTGATACCGGAAGGTCGGCGTCAACACCGACGTCCCCATGACTATCCGCTCGGTCCGGGCCCCCAACGCCCCCAACCACGTCATCGCGAACGGCGCATGAC
>JBDTGE010000063.1:0-6616 GCA_039937575.1 Jatrophihabitantaceae bacterium | reverse complement strand
CACGCACCAGGCGGGACAGGCCCATCCAGCCGAACAGGCCGAGCAGGACGGCCAGCCCGACCGAGCCCAGGCTCGGGTAGCGGCTGGCCACGATGATCAGGATGACCAGGATCGGGACGCACAGCATGACGTCGACGAACCGCATCAGCAGGTTGTCCACGAGACTGCTGAAGTAGCCGGCTATCGAGCCGATCAGGATGCCCAGGAACACCGCGATCGCCGTCGAGATCACCACGATGATCACGTCACGTTGGGTGCCGCGCATCATCCGCGAGAGCAGGTCGTAGCCGTTCTCGTCCGTCCCCAACGGATGTCCGAGCTGGCCCGGTGACAGGTTCTGCGCCAGGTTGTTCTGCTGGGCATTCAGACGCACGTCCGGGATGTCGTACTTCCACTTGTAGAAGTACGGCCCGATGAACGAGACCACCACGATCAACACGAAGAAGACGAACGCGCTCATCGACGTCACGCTGTGCGTGAACCGGTGCAGTGCCTGGCGGCCCTGCGACCGCGACGCAGCCCCGAACTCGTCGACGTCAGTCGGACCGTTCTCGGCCGGCGCCTGGAGGGCGGTGGTGTCCTGCTGCGAAGTCATGTCAGTTCCCCTATCGTCCCCATCACGCCAGCCGGATCCGTGGATCGAGGACCGCATACAGCAGGTCCGCCAGCAGGTTGAACAGCACTACGAAGATCGCCGACACCATCACCCAGCCGGCAACCGCATAGGTGTCCTCCGCCCCGATGGCGGTGTTCAGGTACTCGCCCATGCCGTGCCAGACGTACACCTTCTCGGTGATGATCGCGCCACCGAACAGGGCGCCGATGTCGATCGCCATCACCGTCACGAGCGGGATCAGCGCGTTGCGCAACCCGTGCCGCCGGATGACGGTCCGGTTCCGCACGCCCTTGGCCCGGGCCAGGCGCATGTAGTCCGCCTCCAGCACGTCGATCGTCGACGCGCGCTGGTAACGGATCCAGCCCGACGCGGTCAGCAGCCCGAGCGAGAGCACCGGCAGGATGATATGCAGGAACTCGTCCTGATTGAAGGAGAAGAAGCCGTTCGTGGGCGGTGCGCCGAAGGACTCCGTACCGGCCGTACCGATTCGCCACGTGGTGAGGTTCAGGCCCTGGTTCAGCCGGATCGCGGCATCCTTGAGCACGGCGGCGAACCAGAACGTGGGCAGGGCCAGCAGCAGGAACGTGAACAGCGTCGCGACGGCGTCGAAGGGCTTGTCCCGCCGGACGCCGGAGATGACACCGAGCACGATCGCGAGCAGCGCGGCCAGGATGATCGCGCCGACCACCATCCGGACCGTGATCTGCAGCCGTCCGCCGAGGCTGTCCGCGACCGACGCTCCGTTGACGTCCGAGCCGAAGTTGAACCTGAGGAACGGGGGGTTGGAGGTGAACCCGACCATGTGCACGAGCCAGTTCCAGTACCGCGTGAGCAACGGCTGGTCGAGGTGGTACAGGTGGGACTTCGCGGCGAAGAAAGCCGGCGAGGGCTGCGGGTTGCGCGCCCGGAACGGTTTGAGTGGGTCGTAGCTCGACGCGGCAAACATAAAGACGATGAAGGAGGCGACCAGCAGGACCAGGAAGCTACTGATCAGGCGGCGAATCGTATAGATCAACACGGCAAACCTCGTTGATGTCATCAGCGCGGAGTTGGGTGGTACCGCGAGCGTCCGAACACTATCGCCAAGTATCGGTCTCCGGCGGGTTCCCCGCTAGAGCATGACCTCGGCATAGGAATGCCGGGGCCCGGTGTACACCGAGCCCCGGCACCGATTGTCCTATCTACAGAGGACTACGACTTGACCGCGAAGCCCTCGGAGTTCCACAACGGACCGGCCTGAGTGGCGTTGTCCGCGATACCCGTGTACGTGTTGTCGAACGCCAGCAGCGTCGGCTTCTGGTACAGGGGCAGGGTGAACATGTCCGTCCACAGCTGCTTGTCGGCCGCGTTCGCGGCCGCCTTCTCGGCGTCCGTCGTCGTGGCGGACGTCATCTGCTTCAGGAACCCGTCAGCCGTCTTGTCGCCGCCGCCGGTGTAGTTCTGGCCACCACCGGTCTGGTAGATCGACGCATTGGACGACAGGCTCGGGCCACCGACCCACGCGAACAGCGCGAGCTGGTAACCGTGTGCGGCGAGCGAGGTCGGCTGAGTCGTGTCACCGAAGATGTTCGGGTCGGGCTTCTCGGTGAGCTTGATGCCGGCTGCCTTCACCTGGTTGGCGATCGTGGCGATCGTCTGGTCACGCAGCGGGTTGTTCTGGGTGGTCTCGACCGCGAACGAGAGCGGCTTGCCCTTGATCGAGTAGATACCGCCCTGACCCATGACGCCACCGGCGGCCTGGATCAGCTGCTTGGCCTTGGCGATGTTCTGCGCGTCGTACGCGGTGCCGTTGTTGACGTACCCACCCTGGTTGGTCATCAGCAGGCGGTTGCCGAGCACCGTGGCCTTGTCGCTGAACTGGCCGACGGTGGCCTGAACCAGTGCCTTACGGTCGATCGCGAGGGCGATCGCCTGGCGGACCCGCACGTCGCTCAGACCGGGTGTCGCGATGTTGAAGTCCAGGTGCTCGAACGCGACACCGAAGTTGATCTCGGTGGTGACGCTCGACAGGCCCTTCAGGTTCTTCACGAGGTCAAGCTGCGGCTGCGGGTAGATCATGGCTGCTTCTTGGTTCTGCAACACGGTGACGTTGGTGTTCGGGTCAGACCCGATGTACGCGTCGACGAGCTTGGCCAGCTTGGGCGACGCACCCCAGTACTTCGGGTTGTGGGTCAGCGTGAACGTCTTGGACGGCACGTTGATGTCGCTCTTTGCCAGTTGCCACGGGCCGTTGGTGACGCCAGCCGGGAAACCGCTGGCCGTCGCCCAGCCCTTGGTGATGTAGGCGCAGTCGGCCGCGTTGCTGCCCTTGTCCATGACGTGCGCGCTCAGCAGCGGCGAGAACAGGCTCTGCCAGTCCGGGAAGGGGTTGCCCTTCTGGTACTTCACGACCACCGTGTGGTCATCGGCGCCGGCCGTCACCGACGCGATCTGGTCGTAGCCGGTCGTGCCGAGCAGGGCGGGGCAGCCGGTCTTCGGGTCCGCGGACTTCTGGGCTTGCCAGGTGTAGGCGTAGTCCTTCTCGGTGATCTTCACACCGTCGTCCCACACCGCCTTGGGGTTGATCTTGTAGGTGACGACCTGCTGGCCACCGGCGAGTGCGGACGTCGGCTGTCCGACGACCTGGTCGGGGTCGGCCTCGTACGCGATCGCCGGCGTGATGCGGAATGGCCCGTTGAACAGGCGAACCTCGAGGTTGGCCGTCGCCGTCGAGTTACCGGCCGAGATCAACGGGTTCAGGTTCTCTGGGAAGTCGGTGGACTCGCCGTAGATCAGCGTGCCCTTGCCGCTGCTGTTGCCGTTGCTCGTCGTCGAAGTCTTGCTGCTCGAACAGCCGGTAATGGCGATCGCCAGTGCTGTCGCACCGACGAGCACCGCTTTGCCTCTGTGGACTCTCACTGGTGAGTGACCTCCTGTGAAGTGGTCCGGGAACGATCTGTCCACCGGCCGACCTATAACTCAATCCCCTGCCTAGTCGGTAGACAAGCGGAGGACACTGTCCTGGCCGCTATCGTGACCAAGAGTTAATACGGGTGATTCGCGGACGCGTCGTGTCAGGACGAGCCGACGACTCGACGGTCGACCAGGAACGCAAACTCGCGACGCACCGCGGTCACGGTAGCCCCTTCGACCTCGGCCACCAGCACCGTCTCCCCCGAATCGCCCTCGGCCATGGTTCGGCCGAGGGGATCGATGATGGCCGAATCGCCTACATAGACGACCGATTTGACGGTTCCGATCCGATTGACGCCGATTACGTAGGCCTGGTTCTCGATGGCTCGGGCGCGCAGGAGTGCGCGCCAGTGCTCCCGTCGTGGTTCGGGCCAGTTCGCCGGGACGACGTACAGGTCCGTACCGAGCGCGCAGGCCCAGAACTCGTCGGCGAACCGGACGTCGTAGCAGACGAACAGGGTCACCTTGAGCCCGTCCACATCCACCGTGACGTGCCGGTCACCGGCCGCGTAGTGCTCGTGCTCGTGGGCGAAGCTGAACGGGTGGATCTTCGCGTAGCGATGCACGGTGCCGTCCGGTGCGGCCAGGACCGCGTTGTTCCGGTACGCCCCGTCAGCGCCCTTCTGCGCGATCGAGGCAACGAGGTAGGCGTCGTGTTCTGCCGCCTGGGACAGGAGAAACTCCTCGTTCGGGCCACCCTCGTCCTCGCCGATCCGCTCCGGATGCATCGAGAACCCGGTCGCGTACATCTCGGTCAGGACGATCAGCCGCGCTCCGTCTCCGGCGGCTCGGGCGATGAGCGGCCTGACGTGCGCGCGCGTCGCCGCGGCGTCCTCCCACACGACGTCGTGCTGGATCGCTGCCACCTTCATTGGTCGGCTCCCTTCAATCGGTCGAGTGCGGCTACTAGCACCTCGGGCCTCTTGCAGAAGGCAAACCGGACGTATCGGTCACCGATGGGCGAGTCGTAGAAGACGCTGCTCGGAATCGCGACGACCCGGGCCCGGCGGGGCAGCTCCCGGCAGAACCCGATCCCGTCGGCGCCCACGTCGACGGTGGCGAAGTACGTCGCCTCGGGCCGGACGACGTCGAAGCCGAGCTCGCTCAGGCCGTCACAGAGCAGATCGCGCTGGCGCTGCAGGCCGGCCGCCACATCCGGCGGCACGGTTCCGAGTGCCGCGGCGACGGCCGGCTGGAACGGTGCCCCGTTGACGTAGGTGAGGAACTGCTTGACGGTCCGCGCCGCCGACACCAGTTCGGGCGGCGCGCAGAGCCAGCCGATCTTCCAACCGGTAACGCTGAACGTCTTGCCGGCGCTGGAGATCGTGATCGTGCGCTCGCGCATTCCCGGGCGCGTGGCGATCGGGACGTGGCGCCGCCCGTCGAAGGCCAGGTGCTCGTACACCTCGTCGGCGACCACGACGAGATCGTGCGCGATGGCCGCGTCGGCGATGAGGTCGAGCTCGTCGACCGTGAACACCTTGCCGGTCGGGTTGTGCGGCGTATTGAGGAGAATCACCTTTGTTCGTGGGGTGATTGCCGCGCGCAGGTCGGCGGGCTCGAACCTCCAGCCCGACCCGTCGCGACGAAGCGTGACCGTACGTCGGTGAGCTCCGCCGAGGGCGATGCTCGCGGCGTACGAGTCGTAGTAGGGCTCGAAGGTGACAACCTCGTCGCCCGGTCCGGCCAGCGCCATGATGCTCGCGGCGATGGCCTCGGTGGCGCCGGCGGTGACCAGGACCTCGTCGTCCGGGTCGTACGTCAGGGCGTAGTGCCGCTGCTGGTGCTCGGCGATCGCCTGGCGCAGTGCGGGGATGCCCGGGCCCGGTGGGTACTGGTTGTGACCGGTGCGGAGCGCGTCGGCGGCCGCGGCGAGCAGCTCGGTCGGACCGTCGGTGTCCGGGAACCCCTGGCCGAGGTTGATGCTGTCGCTCTGCACGGCCAGCGCGGACATCTCGGCGAAGACGGTCGTGCCGAATCCGCGCATGCGCTCCACCAGCCGATCGCTCACCCGCTGACCCTATCCACGCCCTGCCCCTGCCCGCGCCGGTGCGGTGCGGCGCCGTGGTGCGGGTTTGCATCCGCTGCGCGGGTTTGCATCCGCTGCGCGGGCTAACCGCGCGAGGTAGCCCGCGCTCCAGATGCAAAGCCCGGCGGCGGCACCCGGCTGACGGCCCGGGTTCACCGCGTCGGGTACCACGGCGCCAGCCCGGGCACCAGCGCCGATCCGTAGATGTGGACGGCGGCCTGAGCTGTGCACCGAGCGCAGTACCCGCCGGCCGCAGGGCCGCAGGCTGGGTCGATGTCCTCATCTGCCGGGAGCTCGGCCCGCCCGTCCCGACGGCGGCCCGCAGTCCCCACCGACAGCGGCGGACTGTTCGGCCGCCTGGACGCACTCGCCGGCGGATGGACCGACGACGCACTGGCGCACGCCGTCGCCAGCGGACGAACGGTACGGATCAAGCGGGGCGTGTTCGCGCTCGCCACCGAGTGCGGGGATCGCGGACCGGACGCGCTGCGTCAGGCCAATCTACGGCTGGCCCGCGCCACCGCCCGGCTCTGTACACGGGCCGTGCTCAGCCACGCCTCGTCCGCGATCGCCTACGACCTGCCGACCGTGTGCGCACTCGATCGGCCGTGTCTGACGGTGCCGGCCGGGACCGCACTACGCCGGCTGAGCCAGGTCCATCTGCATCGGGCCACGCTGGCCGCTCAGGACGTGACGAGCGTCGGCGGACTCCCCGCGACCGGCCCGGCGCGAACCGTGCTCGCCCTGGCCCGTGAGCACGGTGTCGACGCCGGCGTTGCCGCGGCCGACGCCGCGCTGCACCTCGGTCGCACGAGCCTGACCGCGCTCGAGCACGCACTCGGTCAGTGCGCCGGCTGGCCCGGTCGGGCGGCCGCCGGCAAGACCGTCCGGCTCTGCGACGGACGGGCCGAGTCGGCGTTGGAGTCGCTCAGCCGCCTGCGCCTGGCTCGGTTCGCGGTCCCGCCGCCCGAGCCGCAGGTCGAGCTCGGCGACGAATGGGGCCGGTTCGTAGGCCGCGC
>JBDTGE010000062.1:0-13504 GCA_039937575.1 Jatrophihabitantaceae bacterium | reverse complement strand
CCGCCCGGCCCAGCCGTCCGGTCGCGGCGAGTCGTCTTCGACCTCGGCGTTGCTCTCGTACCAGTCGACCCGTTCCCAGCCGGCCTTCTCGCCGAACTGCGCGCCGCGTTCGACGTGCCAGGAGTAGGCGGGGGACATGCGCAGCGGCCGGCCGGCCGTGCGCTGCAGTCCGGGGTAGGGGATGTCGTAGTACGTCTGATAGTTCTCGACGGTTCGTTTCAGCGTGTAGCCCGGCGAGCGGTACTGGCGGCCGAACCGGTTGACGTCCATGTGCCACACGTCAAAGCTCGGTTCGCCGGCGACGATCCACTCGGCCATGACCTGGCCGATACCGCCCGCGCCGGCGATCCCGTGGGCGCAGAATCCGGCCGCGACGAAGAAGCCGGCGACGCCGGTCTCGCCCAGGCAGAACTCGTTGTCGGGCGTGAACGCCTCGGGGCCGTTGATCACCTTGCGCACGCCGACGCTGCCCATGCGCGGCACCCGCCGCTCGGAGTTCTGCGCGATCTCGGCCATCCGGTCCCAGTTATCCCGCAGCAGCTTGCCGTTGAAGTCGGGCGGGATCGCGTCGTAATGCTGCTCGCTGGCGGTCCACGGTTCCGGGTCGCGCTCGTAGCCGCCCATCACCAGGCCGTCGACCTCCTGCCGGAAGTAGACGAGCAGGTCGGGATCGCGCAGCGTCGGCAGGGGTTTGTCGCCGCGCGCCAGGAACGGTTCGGTGATCAAGTACTGGTGCGACATCGGGACGACCGGGATCCGGACGCCGGCCAGGCGGCCGATCTCGGCCGCGAACATCCCGCCGCAGTTGACCACGATCTCGCACTCGATCTCGCCCCGGTCGGTGCGCACCGCACGGACCCGCCCGCCGCGAACGTCGACTCCCAGCACCCGGGTCCGCTCGAAGATCCGGGTGCCCCCGGCGCGGGCCCGGCGAGCCAGCGCGTAACACAGTTGGGACGGATCGAGATGGCCGTCCGAGTCGAGGTAGGCCGCGCCGACGACGCCCTCGGTGTCCAGCAGGGGGAACCGCTCCTTGGCCTCGGCCGCGGAGATCTCGTGCAGCGGCAAGTCGTACGTCCGGGCCCAGCTGATCTGGCGATGGATCTCGGCCAACCGCTCGGGACTGGACGCGAGCTTGATCCCGCCGCTCTCCGTCCAGCCGATCTCCGCGCCCAGCCGGCGATACAGCTCGACCGAGTACATGTTCATCCGGGTCAGCGTCGGATCGGCCCGCAACTGTCCGACCAGACCCGCCGAGTGGAAGGTCGAGCCACTGGTCAGCTCGTCCCGATCGAGCAGTACGACGTCGGACTCGCCGAGCAGGCCCAGGTGGTAGGCGACGCTCGTACCACCCACTCCGCCACCCACGATGACGATGCGGGCGGACGGTGGAAGCTCGGTGTCGGCCACGGGTGCCCATCCTGCTGCCCGAGCGCGCTGGGGACAAGCGGCTCGCAGGTCAAAAGGTCTGGGGACTAGACCGTAAGCGTTCGGCGGGCCTATTCTCCCGACACTGCATGTGACGGGTCGTGCAGCGTCGTACCCACCCGCATCCGACCGGGGAGGAGGGCGTGTGACTGCTCAGCCGATGCACGCTGCCTCGACTGCCCCGCCGCCCGAAAACGGCGATTGCGACCATGCGGTGCTGGATGCGGCCTTTGACCGCAGCGCACCAGCTTCGTCCCGCCCGCGCAGTTTCGTGCCGCTGCCCGGCGGGTTGAGCAACCGCAGCTACAAGGTCACGTCCGCCGCGGGACCGCCTCTGGTCGCTCGCTTGTCCTCCGGTAAGAGCAGTCTGCTCGCCATCGACCGGTCGGCCGAGTGCCACAACGCGAGGTGCGCAGCGCGGGCCGGGGTCGGTCCGCGCGTTGTCGCCTGCGAGCCTCGGGACGGCATCTCGATCGTCGAATGGATCGACGGGCACACCTTCGAACCGGCCAATCTCGATGACGGCCCGCAACTCGCTCGCATCGCCGCGACCTGCCGGCAGCTGCACGCCGGCCCGCGATTCGCCAACGACTTCGACATGTTCACGATCCAGCGCGACTATCTGGCGATCGTTCAGGGGCGCGGATTCCGCCTGCCGCCGCGCTACCTCGAGTTCATGCCGCAGGTGGATCGCATCCGGGCCGCTCTCGAACCGGCGGCGACCTTTCCGTGCCACAACGACCTGCTCGCCGCGAACATCATCGACGACGGCCGGCGGATCTGGCTCATCGACTACGAGTACGCGGGCAACAACGATCCGTGCTTCGAGCTCGGCAACATCTGGAGCGAAGCCGGGCTGGCCGACGATCGGCTCGACGAGCTGGTCACGGCGTACTACGGCTACCGGTCGGCGGCCAAGATTGCGCGCGCCCGGATGCTTGCCCTGATGTCCAAGTACGGCTGGACGTTGTGGGCGTCCATCCAGGACGGGGTCAGCGACGTCGACTTCGACTTCTGGTCCTGGGGTCTGGAGAAGTACGAACGGGCGGTCGCCGAGTTCGACGGGCCGCTCTTGTCACACCTGATCGCAGACGCGCAGCAGCCCGACCAACCGCGAGGAGCACGCAGTGACTGACACTCTCAACGAGGACGAACGACGGCTCGCTGAACTGGGCTACAAGCAGGAGCTGAACCGGTCGTGGTCCGGCTTCTCCAACTTCGCGATCTCGTTCTCGATCATCTCGATCCTGGCCGGCTGCTTCACCAGCTTCGGCCTCGGGTGGAACAACGGCGGGTCGGCCGCCATCGCCTCGGGCTGGCCGATCGTCGCGGTGTTCATCCTGATCATCGGGCTCTGCATGTCCGAACTGGTCTCCGCGTTCCCGACCTCGGGCGGCATCTACTGGTGGGCGTCCAAGCTCGGCGGCCCGAAGGCCGGCTACTACACGGGCTGGCTGAACCTGATAGGCCTGTTCGCCATCGACGCGTCAGTGGCCTACGGCTGCGCGACGTTCTTCGATCTCACGGTCAGCACGTTCAGCACGTCGTGGGCCGCGCACTACAGCCTCACCCGGGTCTTCATCGAGTTCGTCGTGGTGCTCTTCCTGGTTGCACTGATCAATATCTTCTCCAGCCATCTACTGGCCGTGCTCAACAACATCTCGGTGTGGTGGCACGTGGTCGGCGCTTCGGTCGTCGTGCTGATCCTGGTACTCGTGCCCAAGCACCACGCGAGCGTGTCCTCGGTGTTCACCCATACGGTGAACGCCACCGGGTTCTTCAGCGGCCATACGCACGGGTTCGGCTTCATCCTCTACGTGCTGCCCCTCGCGGCGATCCTGACCCAGTACACGATCACCGGTTACGACGCGTCGGCCCACTTGTCGGAGGAGACCAAGAGCGCGGCGAACGCAGCGGCCAAGGGCATCTGGCGCTCGATCTTCTACTCGGCGATCGGCGGCTGGATCCTGCTGCTCTCCTTCCTGTTCGCCGTGCAGGACGAGGCGAAGGTGACAGCCGGTGGCGGCGCGGTATCAGTGATCTTCAGTCAGGCATTGAGCAGCCGGTGGGGCGGAACGGTGCTGCTCATCTCCGCGGCCGGACAGTTCTTCTGCACGGTGGCCTGCATGACGAGTACCAGTCGGATGCTGTTCGCGTTCAGCCGGGACGGCGCGGTGCCCGGTGGCCGTTACTGGTCGAAGCTGAACTCGAACCGGGTTCCCGTCTACGGCGTGATCCTCTCCGCCGTCGTCGCGCTCGTCCTTACCCTGCCGGCCCTGGTGAAGGTCGACATCAACGGCGCGCCCGTGCCCATCGCGTTCTTCGCCGTGGTCTCGATCGGGGTCATCGGCTTGTACGTCGCGTTCGCGATCCCCATCTTCCTGCGCTGGAAGGCCGGAGCGAACTTCACGCCGGGCGCGTGGACGTTGGGTTCGAAGTACAAGTGGATGTGCATCGTGGCGCTCGTCGAGATCGTCGTGACCTCGATCGTCGCCCTCCTGCCCACCTCGACCGGGGGTGCGCCGTGGTACCCCGGGTTCGCCTGGAAGTACGTGAACTACACGGTCCTGGTGGTGCCGGGCGCGCTGCTGATCCTCTGGGTCTACTGGCACCTGTCGGTGAAGAACTGGTTCAAGGGGCCGAAGGTGACGATCGATCAGCCGGCTGGCGTGTCCTCCGCCCAGCGTGATACCACCTGATCGCCATGGCGATCAGGTGGTATCACGACTAGCGGAGTGCCGGTCAGATGGACTGCAGGCCGGCGAGGATCTCGCGCGCGCGGTCGGCCACCTTGTGCTCGACGAGCACCTCGTACTTGGTCGCGATCACCTGGGTGACCGAGGCGAAGTCGCGCGTGCCACCGCGGGTCGCGGCGGTGAAGCCGAGCTGGCTCCAGAACAGCATGAACACGGCTCCGAGCAGGGGAGTGGTGATCAGGAAGCCCACGTTGCCGTTCTTGCTGAATATCGCGAACGCGATCCCGACGAACAGGCCGATCCAGAGCCCGGACAACGCCCCGGCCAGCGCGACCTTGGCCCGCGTCAGCCGACCGGTGACCCGTTCGACGGACTTGAGCTCGGTCCCGACGATGGCCAGGTTCTCGACGGGGAACTCCTTGTCGGCCAGGAAGTCGACGGCCCGCTGGGCCTGCACGTAGTCGTCGAACACACCCAGCGAGCGCGGATAGTCGAGGGTCAGACCGGACCGGGGCACACTCTGCGGCATCGTCATGCTTCCAGGGTGCCACGCAAGTCAGCCGGTGGCAGCGACCGCCCCGGCCCACGGCTCGTGGTGCGCCCATCGGATCACGACGTTCTGGTGCCGGACCGTCAGCCGCAGCACCAGGTAGGACGTCGCGATCGCGGCGAGCACCAGCAGCGGCGACAGGATCGACTTCAACACGATGAATCCGGTCAGGGAGGCGTTGATGAGCAGCCAGAGCGTGCCGGCCGCGTTGACGAAGTACGTCACCGACCAGACGATCGAGAGCCGCGAGAAGAACCGGGCCTGGCGCAACCGGACGGACACCTCATCCGGGATGGGGCAGAACTCGTGGGCCAGGCGGTCCAGTACCGGCCGCCCGGCCAGCGCGGTCGCCGCCATCACGGTCGCGGTGGCGACCGTCCCCGCGACCGGCTGCAGGAAGTACAGGAAGACGCTGCCGGTCAGGAACATCATCAGCGCCCGGATGGACAGCAGCCCCGCACCGAGCATCGCGGCCGCGAGGACCGGCTGGCGGCGCACCAGCTTGAGCAGCAGCCCGGCGTAGTACCAGCCGACGGTGGCCAGCACGGCCGCGCGCAGCCCGAACGCCGCCATCGAGAGGTAGAAGACCAGCATCGGCAGCAGCGAGGCCAGCAGCGCGGTGGTCGCCGCCCGCTTGAGGATCGGCCGCCATCCCGGCATGTGAATGACCTCTGGGGCAGGTGGCGGGCTCGGCATGCAACTCTCCGGGGCGACGGAACTGGTCGAAACAGGTGGCCCGTTTCGCGTCCCCCGCGTGTGAAATCCACGTTAGCTCATGCCGGATCAAACCGGAAGCGGACGGGTCACCCACTTTCGGCGCCGACTCGGCGGAGATCGGAGCGCAGTACGGTCGAGGTCATGCGAGCCGTCGCCTATGACCGGACCGGGGACCCCGACGTCCTGACGCTGATCGACAAGGCCCGACGCGAGCCGGGACCGGGCGAGGTACGCGTGCGCATCCACCGCTCGGGCGTCAACCCGACCGACTGGAAGTCCCGTCGTGGCAGCGCACCCGGGCGGCCGATCGCCCCGGCCCAGACCCCGAACCAGGACGGCTCCGGAGTCGTCGACGCGGTCGGATCGGGCGTCGATGCGGCGCTGGCCGATCAGCGGGTGTGGGTCTGGGAGAGCGCCTACCACCGCCCGGAGGGCACCGCCCAGGAGTACGCGATCGTCCCCGCCCGGCGGGTCGTTCCGCTGCCCGAGTCGACGTCGTTCGACCTCGGCGCGAGTCTCGGCGTGCCGTTCGTGACGGCCGGCCGCTGCCTGACCGTGACCGAGGACGGGCCGGCCCGGTTGGGACCGGGCACGCTCGACGGACGGGTCGTCCTGGTCGCCGGCGGCGCGGGAGCGGTGGGCAACGCGGCGATCCAGCTCGCCCGGTGGTCCGGCGCCACGGTGATCACCACGGTGAGCAGCGCCGACAAGGCCCAGCTCGCGGCCGCCGCGGGAGCCGACCACGTCATCGACTACCGGCAGCAGGACGTCGTCGCCGAGATCGCCAAGATCGCGCCGCACGGGGTCAACACCGTCGTCGACGTGTCACCGGCCACGAATGCTCTGATCGACTCGGCCGTTCTGGCGCCGCACGGATCGGTCGCGATCTACGCCAACAACGGGGGCGACGAGCTGACGCTTCCGGTGCGTGCCCTGATGGTTCCCAACGCCCGCTGGCAGTTCGTCCTGATGTACACGGCGCCGCCCGCCGCGATGGCCGAGGTGGTCGCCGACGTCTCGGCCGCGCTGCGGGACGGCGCGCTCCGGGTCGGGCGCGAGGCCGGGCTCCCGTTGCACCACTTCCCGCTCGAGCAGGCGGGTGCCGCCCACGCGGCAGTCGAGGCCTCGATCGTCGGCAAGGTCCTGATCGACGTGAGCGACTGACGGCGCCGCGGCCCTGACGGGTCAGCGGCGAACGGCGTGCAGCACGGCGTCGCGCAGCGTGACCGGCGCACCGTCGGGGTCGGTGGCCGGACGCTCGGGAGACGCGGCGAGGACGATCGTCCAGTCCTGCGGCGCGAGCTCGGCCGCGACCTGCTCGGCGGTGTAGAGCAGCTCCTCGCGGCCCGGGTGACCGACCGAGGTGTGCTGATCGGATGGGTGGTGACCGACGATCAGCAACGATCCGCCCGGTCGCACGGCCGCGGCCAAGCGGCGGTGCAGCGCGACGAGCGGCTCCGGGGGCAGGTGCATGAACTGGGCCGAGACGAGGTCGAACTGCTGCGGGGCCGGGTCCCACGTCATGACGTCGGCCTGCCGCCAGGTGATCCGGTCGGCGATCTCTGCCCCGAGGGCGGCGGCCCGTTCGGCGGCTCGGTCCAGCGCGACCGTGGACACGTCGATTCCCGTCACGTCCCAGCCCCGCGACGCCAGCCAGATCGCGTCGGCGCCCTCGCCGCTGCCGACGTCCAGCGCTGTGCCCGGTGAGAGGTCGGTGGCGTGCTCGACCAGGCGGGAATTCGGGTGGCCGCTCCAGATCGCCGGTGCCGAGCGATAGCGCTCGTCCCAGAACTCGGGCGTGAACAGGATGGTGTGCTCGTCGTGATTCACGCTGACGACTATGCGGCCGGATCAGACAGAAAGGCAAGCAACCTTGCCGTTATGGCAAACTGAGGACATGGACGACGACCTGGACCGCGTGCTGACCGCAGTGGGACCGCGGCTGAAGGCGCTGCTGCGACAGCGCGAGATCACCCTCGCGGACTTGTCGGCGGCGACCGGCATCTCGCCCAGCACGCTGTCCCGGCTGGAGTCCGGGCGGCGGCGGCCGACGCTCGAGCTTCTCCTGCCGATGGCGCGGGCATACGGCGTCCAGATCGACGAGCTGGTCGGTGCGCCGCCGACGGGCGATCCGCGGGTTCATCTGCGCCCGGTCAAGCGCAACGGCATGACGCTCATCCCGCTCACCCGGCGGACCGGCGGGCTGCAGGCCTACAAGATGATCATTCCGGCGTCCCGGCGCCGGACCGCCCCGTCGCAGCAGGTGCACGAGGGCTACGAGTGGCTCTACGTGCTCGACGGGCGGCTGCGCCTGCTGCTCGGTGACCAGGACCTCGTGCTGTCACCGGGCGAGGCGGCCGAGTTCGACACCCGGGTCCGGCACTGCTTCCTCAGCGCCGACAGCGGGCCGGTCGAGCTGCTGAGCCTGTTCGGCCGTCAGGGTGAACGGGCCCACCTTCGCGCCCGCTCAAGCACCTGACGCCCCCTCAGCCCAAGTCGACCGAGCCGGCGAGAATCCAAGATCACCCTTGATATCGCCTATAGGAACAGTCCCTTCGCGGTAGGCGATGCGACCTGGTCACCTAGCTGGCGCGAGGGGTTCCAGCGTCGTCAGGGGGTTCGGGTAGATAATTGGTTCATGAACGGGCGCGGCTTCGAGAACATGGCGACGGTCCTGGTGGATCCGCCCGTGCTCGACGACTTCGAGCTCGATCTGATGTCGCACGACTTCCGGGTCTGGATCGTGCTCACGGCGTCCACGTTCCCGGACGCGCCGCGGCTGGCCTTCCAGATCCGGCGCTCGTTGATCGACTGGAGCAACGGCCGGTGGGAGCTCGCCGCGGACTGGACCCTGGTGTGGATCACCTTTGGCGAGAGCTGGCTCGACGGCGAGGAGCCGATCCCGTGGCCGGCCCATGCCGCCCTGTGGGACAAGCTGGCCGAGTACGCGCCGAACGTGCGCTACAACCTCGGACTCGGCGGGGTGCCGCGGCTCAGCGTCCCGCGAGAGGCCGAGTAGGGCTCACCGCGGTCCTCGTCGACGGCCTCGGGTGGAGTGGGGATCACCTGGGCGGGCGGGTTCGCCGGTCGGCGCAGGAACGTGGCCGCGATGACGGCGGCGACGACGAGCAGGACCGCACACACCTCATAGGCCCGGGCGTACCCGCCGGTCTGCGCGACGCCCCGTCCGCCGCCGGCGAGGGCGGCCGCGCGGGACGCCGAGATCGTGAGCAGGGCTGCGAGGCCGAGCGAGCCGCCGATCTGCCGGGTGGTGTTGATCAGGCCCGACGCCAGGCCGGCATCGCGTCGATCGACGCCGGTCGTCGCCGACAGGGTTATCGGCACGAACGACATCCCGATGCCGAAGGTGATGATCGCGCCCGGTATCCCGATGTGCGACAAATACGCACTGTCCGGGCGAATTCGCGACAGCAGCAACAGCCCGAACGCGGCGATCGAGGTGCCGACGACGAGCAACGTGCGGGCCCCGACCCGGCCGACGATGCGAGAGGACAGCTGGGTGCCGACGATGATGGCGAGCGGCATGGGCAGGAACGCGAAGCCCGTTCGCAGCGGGCTGAACCCCTGGACCTCCTGCAGGAACTGGGACAGGAAGAAGAACAGCGAGAACATCACCGACCCGATCAACACCATGATCAGGTTGGCGCCGGTCAGGTTGCGTGAGCGGAACAGTCGCAGCGGCACCAGCGGGTGGCGATGACGGGTCTCGATCACGACGAACGCCACCAGCAGGGCGACCCCGGCCGCGAGGTAACCCAGCACCAGCCCCGAACCCCACGAGTGCGAGTCAGTCGAGACGATCCCGTAGACGACGGCGATCAGGCCGCTCGTGATGGTGACGGCGCCGGCCCAGTCGAGCGTCGGACGCTCGCCGTGGGCCTTGGACTCGACGATGGCGACGCGCGCCACGACGAGCACGAGCAGTCCGATCGGGACGTTGATGAACAGGATCCAGCGCCAGGACAGCAGATCGGTGAGCACCCCACCGGCCAGCACTCCGGTCGCACCGCCGGCCCCGGCGACCGCACTCCACGCGCCGAGGGCGCGGGCCCGGGCGGCGGGCTCGGTGAACGTCGTCGTCAGGATGGTCAGTGTGGCCGGCGAGAGCACGGCGCCGCCCAGCCCCTGCAGGGCCCGCGCGCCGATCAGCTGGCCACCGCTCTGGGCCAGGCCGCCGAGCAGCGAGGTCAGTGAGAACAGCGCGACGCCGATCAGGAACAGCCGCCGCCGTCCCCACAGATCGGCTGCGCGCCCGCCGAGCAGCAGGAATCCGGCGAACGTCAGCGTGTAGGCGTTGAGCACCCAGCCCAGCGCGTTCTGCGACATGTGTAGGTCGAGTTTCATCGACGGCAGCGCGACGTTCACGATGCTGATGTCGAGTACCACCATGAACTGGGCGACGCACACGACGACCAGGACGAGCGCGCTGGGCCGGCGTTTGGAGGCCGCGGCTCCCCGCTTGATCAGGCTAGCTGGCGTCATGTTGTCCGTCCCGTCGCGATCGATGCCGCATCTCTGCGACGGGGTGCGACGTCCAGTCGAGCCCACTGGGCCAGCGTCACGAGCCGATCGGTTATTCCTCGACCGGCGTTCTTCGATCGGCTCAGGCCGTCACAGCCCCAGCCGCCGATCAGCGGGTTTCAGTGCGAGCGGCGACGCAAGCTCGAACGCGGTGCACGCTGGTCGGAGCGGCGTTCGACGGCCTCGCTCGCCCACGACGCCGGTCCTTCGGTGCGGTCGGCGTCGCGGCTGCGGTGATAGCGCAACCACGCGGTGAACCGTCCGCGGATGCCGAGCTGGCGGTTCACCTGCCGGCGCAGCGCGCGCTCGGCCTGCCACGCTGCGTCGGCCTCCTCGGGCGAGACCAGCACCGCTGTGCTGTAGGCGGCGGCGTTCGCGGTGTGACCGATGTAGCCGGCCCGAGACTGCGGATCGGGCCCGAACTGCAAGCCGGTCAGCGTCGCGATCTCGGCACTGGTCAGGTTGCTCAGGTCGGGCAGGCCGGCCTCGGTGAGTACGTCGATGCTCTCGCGCCAGGCGCCCATCGTCCGCAGGCGCGGATCGAGCAAGCTGCGGCGCTTGCGCCGGCGCACCGGCTTGCGCAGCGCCAGCAGGAGCAACAGCGCGAGCAGTAGGGCGCCGAACGTGATCAGCAAGCTGATCACCAGCCCGCGCTTGGACGAGCCGGCAGCGTGCTGCGTCTTGCTCTTGGGCGCGACCGCATGCCCGTTGTTGCTCTTGGTGATAAGCGCGTTCTGGGTCGGCGTGGTCGTCGGGGACGGGCTCGCGGCGGCGGTGGGCTCGACCTGCGCGTTCGAGTAGGTGCCCGGAGACGGGTCCAGCACAACCCAGCCGACCCCGACGATGGGCACCTCGACCCAGGTCCAGGCCTGCGCGGTGCTCACGTCGTAGTGGCCGCTGGGCAGCGTGGACCTGCCCGCCTGTGGCTGCACCCGAAAGCCAGAGGCGAGCCGGGCCGGAACGCCCAGACGGCGGGCGATCAGGGCCATCAGCGTCGCGTACTGCTCCGGGGTGCCCGAGCGGTCCTGGCTGAGCACGGATGCGATCACATCGGCGTAGCTGCTGCTGCCGGCTCGGGCGCCCGGCGTCGAGGTCGGTGTGGGAGCGGGCGGAGTCGGCCGCGGGGAACTCGGTGCCCGACGCGCCGGGGTGTGGACCGGCGTCGGCTGCTTCTTCGCGGTGGGCTTGTTCTTCGCGGTGGGCTTGGGCGCTGCGAACAGCGGCTGGACCAGGCGGTGGGCGCTCGCCCTCTTCGTGGGCGTCGGCCTTTTCACCGGGGTCTTGACCGGTGTCTTCGAGGCCGGCTTGACCGGCGTCTTCGATGCGATCACGGGCGGCGTCGATGAGCTCGCTCCGCCGGCGGGCGCGGCGCCGGTGAGGGCGTACTTCTGCTGGAAGTTCCGCTGGAGCGCCTGCAGGAAGGGGATGGCCGGCGAGGACGGCGTCCCGAGCTGCTCGGCGAATCCGGCGATGAGCTGGTCGAGCGGCGCCAGCAGCGACGGCGGCAGGCCGGCGTTGTCGGTGTTCGTCGACGTGGCGGGCTGGGCGTCCTTGCTCAGCTTGTCGAACGACTTCGTGTTCGAGTCCGACTGGACGCGGTACTGCTCGCCGCTGGTGAGCGTGGACGACGGGACGATCATGCCGCTGTCGGCGTCGATGTTGACCGACATGCCGGTGACCTTCTGCGGCCGGTACACGAACGGCATCCACGGCGCGCCGGTCAGCGGGCCGCTCGCGATCTGGTACTGCTGCGTCACGGTCGGGCCGTTCGACCGGAGCCCGGCGCTGGTGTCGTCGGGCAGCACGCCGCCGGACGGCCGGAAGGTACGCGTGAACGACCAGCCCGACCCGTCGTACTGGTCGACGTTGGCGATGGCGAAGTAACCGAGCGTCGACCCGTTGGTCTGGACGCTGAACGCCGGCTGACCGCTCGATTTCGGGTCGGTCGGCCGCAACGCGGCGATGAAGTCGACCGGGCTCAGCGGGCGTGAGTCGTTGATCGACGGGACGCGCTGTGGCGTCTTCGTGGTCCGGGTGAACGCCGAGGACTGCACCGCGAGGCCGGCGACGAGCGCGACGACGACCGTGGTGACGGCGCCGACCACCAGCCCCCGCAGCGGCAGGATGCCGTCGGCCTGGGTCGACTCCGCGGTCTCGTCCTGGCGGATCCACGTCTGGCCGACGCGCATCAGCAGCAGGACCGCGAGCAGCAGCGCCGCGAGCAGGCTCTCGCTCGCGTGCGAGACGTTCGGGCCGGACTGGACGGCGCGAACCGTCGCTGCGTACGCCAGCCCGAAGCTGATCAGGAACCCCGGATACGGCAGCACGGTGAACCACCGGCGGGTCAGGCACTCGCCCGCTAGGGTGCCGGCCAACCAGGTCAGGGCCACCGGCGCGACGAACAGCGAACGGGGGCTGACCAGCGGCAGGGCGAACGTCAGGATCTGCGACGGGCCGCGGTAGATGCCCGTGACCAGGCTGCCGAAACCGATCGGGTCGTGCAGCACGACCAGCAGCGTGTAGATCACGAACGCGACGACGTCGACCAGCAGCGAGATCCACAACCGTCGTGCGCCGAGGCCGACGGCGACGACCGGGACGAGGACGCTCAGTATCGCGGCGCCGAACAGGGGCACGGCGATCACGCCGGACGGGAACGAGTGCAGCCACGGAATGCAGGCGAGGACTCCCGCGATGATGCACAGCGGTATCAACGTGAACGGGATGCCCCTGCGGATCATGGGTGTACCTGCAGGTTCCAGGCGGCGCAGGCCTCGTCGGCGTCCGCGGCGACGATCAGCCGGATGCCGGGGAAGTGCGCGGCCTTGGGTCGTTCGGGATCGATGGACAGCACCACGAGCCGGTCGAACCGGCGGCGCAGCGCGGTGACGTACGGCAGGTCGCTCTGGTCGAGCACGCCGGTGACGACGACGAATGAGGTGCCGCCGCGGCTGCGTCGCAGGGCGATCAGCTCGGCCTGCAGGGAACCTTCCGGGTTCGGCTCGACGCCGGTGAGGTGGTCGATCATCGGCGTGACGTCGCGGAGGCGCGGGCCGCCGATCACGGTGCCGTCGGTGAGGCGCAGCTCGATCGGGGCCTTGTTCACCGAGCCGGAGATCGCGACCGACGCCGCGACGTCGACGGCCTCCTCGAACGCCTCGGCGGTGTAGCGGTCCGGCCGCTGGTCGAACAGCAGCACGGTGTACGGCTGCGAGGTGTCGACGTTGTGCTTCACCACGAGCGTCCCGGTACGTGCGGACGAGCGCCAGTGGACCATGCGCAGGTCGTCGCCGACGACGTACTCGCGCAGCCGGTGGAAGGTGATGTTGCCCTGCGGCGACGTGTCCGACGACGGCCCTTCCAGGTGCCGGGTCTGGCCGGCGGGAAGGGCCCGAAACCCCAGCACTCGCGGGTAGACCCAGATCCGCTCGGGCGAGCCGTGCTTGCGGGACGTGCGGAACAGCTCGAAGGCGTCCCGGCGGGTGACCTCGACCGGTCCGACGTCGAAGATGCCACGCTGGCGGGTGGGCAGCCGGTAGGTGCGCATGCCCCGCTCGCCCCGGCGCATCTT
>JBDTGE010000061.1:0-2033 GCA_039937575.1 Jatrophihabitantaceae bacterium | reverse complement strand
CATGCCCCCGACCGGTGACGTCTCGGTCATGCCCCAGCCCTGGATGATCCGCAGCCCGTACCTCTCCTCGAACGCGGCCATCAGCGAGCGCGGCATCGCCGCCCCGCCGGACGTGCCCATGCGCAGCGAGGACAGGTCGGCGTCGTGCTCGGTTCCGTACTGCAGGATGCCGGCCCAGATCGTCGGGACGGCTGAGGCCATCGTCGAGCGCTCGGCCTTGATGAACGCGCAGACCCCGTCCGGCGTCATGTGCGGGCCGGGCAGGTGCAGCGTCGCACCGGACAGGAACACCGCGAACGGGATGCCCCAGGCGTTCACGTGGAACATCGGGACGAAGGTCAGGATCCGGTCGGCCTCGGTCGCTCCGGTGACCGACGCGGCGTTGGTGGCCAGCGCGTGCAGCACGGTGGAGCGGTGCGAGTAGACGACGCCCTTCGGATCGCCGGTGGTGCCGCTGGTGTAACACATCGACGCCGGCGCGCGTTCGTCCACGACGGGCCACGCGTACCCCGGCTCCTCGGCCGCGAGCAGGTCGGCGTAACGGTGAACGGGCTTGTCACCGAGACCGGACGTGTCCGCGTCCCCGATGACGATGTAGCCCTCGACCGACGTGAGCTGGTCGGCGACGGCGGCCAGCAGCGGAAGCAGCGACGAGTCGACGATGATCAGCTTGTCGTGCGCGTGGTTGACGATCTGGGCCAGCTGGGCCCCGGGCAGGCGGATGTTCAACGTGTGCAGCACCGCGCCCATGCAGGGCACGGCGTAGTAGGCCTCGAGGTGTTCCTGGTTGTTCCAGCAGAAGGTTCCGACCCGATCGCCGGCCTGGACGCCGAGCTTGGCCAGCGCCGCGGCCAGCCGCTCGGCGTTGTCGGCGACCTGGGCATAGGTCGCGCGCCGGGCGCCGGTGCCCTCCCACGTCACGCACTCGCTGCGCCCGTAGACCGTCCGGCCGTGCTCGAGCAGCAGGTGGATCGTCAACGGGAAGTCGTCCTGCATGGTGCTGGTGATCAAGTTCCCTCATCCTCTCGCCAACCGACCGACTAGTCGGTACGGTACCGGTCAGGAGTCCCGCTGTCGCCGGTCGGCGGGTCATTCACCTGATGCTGTCCGCCTGCAGCATCACACAGACGACGGGGAGTGCGATGCGAAAGTTCGCGAGCGCAGCCGAGGTCATCGCCGCAAAGGGCGAGACGCTCGGCACCAGTGGGTGGCGCACGATCACGCAGGAGCAGATCAACCTGTTCGCCGACGCCACCGACGACCATCAGTGGATCCACATCGATCCGGAGAAGGCGGCCACCGGGCCGTTCGGCGCGCCCATCGCGCACGGCTACCTCAGCCTGTCGCTGCTCGCCGCGTTCTCGCCGGAGATCATCACGGTCGAGGGCGTGCGGATGTCGGTCAACTACGGACTGGACCGGGTGCGGTTCCTGACCCCGGTCCGGGTGAACTCCCGCGTGCGGAGCAACGCCGAACTGCTCGACGCGATCGCCACCGACGCCGGGGTTCGGATCAGCGTGCGGCACACCGTCGAGATCGAGGGCGAGGCGAAGCCGGCCCTGGTGGCCGACGCGCTCGCCCTGCTGGTCTGGTAGCCGGAGCCGACCTCGTGGCGATCACCGCGGACGACCTGCGCTTGCGAGTCGTGAACCTGCTGGCCGAGCACCCCGTGTCCGCTGACCGGACGGCGTTCCTGCGGGCCCGGTTCGACGCCGGCCTGGCCTGGGTGCACTACCCCGAGGGACTGGGCGGGCTCGGGGCGCCGCGCGAGCTGCAGGCCGTCGTCGACGCCGAGCTGGCGGCCGCGGGCGCGCCGGACAACGACCCGCGGCGCATCGGCATCGGGCTGGGCATGGCCGCGCCGACGATCCTGGCGCACGGCACGGACGAGAAGCGCGCCCGCTGGTTGCGTCCGCTCTGGACCGGCGAGGAAGTCTGGTGCCAGCTGTTCAGCGAACCAGGCGCCGGCTCCGACCTCGCGGCCGTCAGCACGCGAGCGGTTCGCGACGGTGCCAGCTGGGTCGTCAACGGGC
>JBDTGE010000060.1:0-4656 GCA_039937575.1 Jatrophihabitantaceae bacterium | reverse complement strand
GGAATCCTCCGGCGCGCCCGCGGGTGGCGTACACCGGGATGCCGGCCGAGCCGAGCGCCTCGACGTCGCGGTAGACCGTGCGCAGCGAGATCTCCAGCTCGTCGGCCAGCTGCTGCGCGCTCACCCGCCCCCGGGTGTGCAGCAGCAGCACGATCCTCAACAGCCGGCTCGCCCGCACGCGTTGAAGTATCGCGCCAAATCATGACGTGATGTGTCAGGAATAGCTGTCAGGCTCCAGGCACACCGACAACGAGGAGTCCCAGTGAGTGAGTTCACGCAGCACGCCACGGTGGCCGTCACCGGCACGAGCTGGCAGGAGAAGCGCGTCGTCGAGGCCGACGCCGTGCACGCGGTCGCCGCCGCGACGTTCACGACGATCTACGCCGGCGAACTGGTCGGCGAGTCGACCTGTGCCCTGCTGATCAACTACCTCGACGGCGACCCGGCCGAGCCCCAGTCGCTGGTCGGTCCGTACGTCGGCTACGAGCAGGTTTCCGGGACGCTGGCCGGCCGCGCCGGCACGTTCGTCCTGGCGGCCTCGGGCGAACACAGCGGTGGGGTGGCCCGAACGGACGTCGCGGTGGTCGCGGGTTCGGCCACCGGCGCGCTGGTGGGCCTGCGCGGCGCCGGCCACTACGCGGCTGACGCGATGGAGTACACCTTGGAACTCGACTACGACTTCACCTGAGGTGCTCATGGACGTCTCACGGGAGCAGGTACTCGCGTTCCGGGCCGCGGCACAGGGCCTGCACCGCGATTCGAGTGACGTCGGGGACTTGGCGATCCTCGACATCGGGGTCCAGGACTCGGGTGCGGACGCGGCCCGGCTGGCCTTCGACGCCCGGCTCGCGGCCACCCCGCCGCCGGACGGGGTCGGGCCGGGGCAGCCGCTGGCGCTGGTGTGGTCCTTGCGCGGGGCGCCGCACGTCCACCGCCGATCGGACCTGAACGACGTGGCCGGCGCGCTGTACCCGCTCTCGGAAGCCGACGCGATGGGCCGGTTGAACGAGACCGGGCCGAGCATCTCGCGGGCCGGCATTCCGGCCCTGGAGCAGTACGCGATCGCCGTGCGGGAGATGAAGGCGGTCGTCGGCCGGCCGATGGGCAAGGGGGCGGTGAGCACCGCGGTGACGCGCAGGATCCCGGAGCCGATGTGGCGCGATTGCCGACCCTGCAAGGCGAAACACATCTCCGACTCGGCGATGCGGCCGGCCGCCCTCGCCGCCGGGTTGGAGTTCCAGCCGGGCACGTCGCCTCCTGTGCTGCAGCCGCGGTCCCGTTCTCGCGTCCCGAAGCAGACCGACGTCCCGGCGCTGCAGCGAATGATCCGGGCCTACCTGTCACTGCTCGGACCGGCCACCCAGGGCGACGTCGCCGGCTACCTGGACGCGCGGCGCGCCGACATCGCGGCGGTGTGGCCGGACGACCTGCTCGAGGTCTCGGTCGACGGGCACCGTGGGTGGGTTCCGACCGACCGGGCCGACGAGCTGAACTCGCCGCCGGCGCCGGACGTCGTCCGGCTGCTCGGTGGATTCGACCCGTGGGTGCAGGCCCGCGATCGCGAGCTGATCGTGCCGGACCGGGCGTTGCACAAGGCGCTCTGGCCCGTGCTCGGTCGTCCGGGCGTGCTGCTCGTCGACGGCGAGGTCGTGGGCCTGTGGCGACCGAAGTCGAGTGGTCGCAAACTCACGCTCACCGTCGAGGCGCTGGCCCCGCTTCCCCCGTCGACCTGGCGGCGGATCGAGGCCGAGGCGGAGCGGGTGGCTGCCGTCCGAGGAGCGGCGTCGGTCGCGGTCACCCGCGTCGAGTAGCCCCGGATCTGACATCCGATTGCGGGGCTCTGGCCCCCCGATCGGCGGTCAAAGCCCGCAGGTCAGTCGGCGATCGGCCGACCGCGGTTCGCCTTGATCTGACCACGGCGCTTCTTCTCGTCCAGCCGCCGCTGCTTCGCGGCCCGGGACGGTCGGGTGGCACGGCGGGCCGGCGGAGGTGGGGCCAGCGCGTCGGTGAGCAGCATCGCCAGCCGGGCTCGCACGGCCGTCCGATTCTGCAGCTGCGAGCGGTGCTCGGACGCGAACAGGACGATCTCGCCGTCGACGATGCGCGAGGCCAGCCGGTCGAGCACCTGTACGCGTTGCCCGTCGGTCAGTGCCGGTGACCGGGCGACGTCCCAGCGGAGCTCGACCCGGCTGTCGGCGGTGTTCACGCCCTGTCCGCCGGGCCCGGACGACCGGCTGAACCGTTCCACCAGCTCGGTCGACGGCACGAGCAGGCCGTCCGGCAGTCCACGGCGAGGGGACAGGACGAGGTCGATCACAGCCCCGAAGCAGTGCCCTGCGCCTCGCGCATCCAGGCGGTGATCTCGGCCGGATCGCGGGGGAGCCCGGCCGACAGGTTCACCGGCTCGCCGTCGGTCACCACCACGTCGTCCTCGATCCGGACGGCCAGCCCGCGCAGCTCCGCAGGCACCGTGCGGTCGTTGACCTGGAAGTACAGTCCCGGCTCGACCGTCAGCACGTGACCGGCCGCGAGGGTGCCGTCGCGGTAGGTCTCGTCGCGGGCCAGCGCGCAGTCGTGGACGTCGATGCCGAGCATGTGCGACGTGCCGTGCAGCGTGTAGCGGCGGTGCAGTCCCGCGCCGGGCTTGTCCGGATCCGGATAGCAGGACACCTCGGCGGTCACCGGCAGGATGCCCCAGCTGTGCAGGTGATCGGCCAGTACCCACATCGCGGCGCGATGAGCGGCGAGGAAGTCCGCGCCCGCCTTGACCTCGGCGATGCCGGCCGCCTGCGCCTCCTGGACCGCGCGGTAGACGCGCAGCTGATCGGGCGTCCACTCGCCGGTGACCGGCATGGTGCGGGTGACGTCCGCGGTGTAGAGCTCGTCGGTCTCCACGCCCATGTCGGCGAGCAGAAGTTGGCCGGCCTCGATCGCGCCGTGGTTGCGCCACCAGTGCAGCGTCGTGCCGTGGGTGCCCGCGCCGACGATCGAGGTGTAGCCGACCTCGTTGCCCTCCAGGCGTGCGCGCCGCCAGAAGGTGCCCTCGAGCCAGCGCTCGCCCCGCAGGTCACTTCGGCCCAGGACGTTCGGCAGTTCACGCGCGACGTCGGCGAATCCGCGTCCGGTGATCTCGCAGGCGTGCTGCAGCCGGGCCAGCTCCCACTCGTCCTTGATCAGCCGGAGCTCATCCAGAACCGGGCCGAGCCGGTGGCCGTCGGCGTGGGGCAGCAGCGCGTCGACGGTCGGGTCGAATCCGGTGAGGACGGCGGCCTCGCCGTCGCGGCACGCCCTGAGATCGCCGGCCAGCGCGGCGAGGGGCCGCGTCGCCAGGCTGAGCACGGCCGCGGTGTCCGTCAGGTCCGGCACGTTGCCCACCCACACCGCCCCGTGCATGCGGCTGGTGAAGTAGCCGACCGCGCCGGGCTGGTCGTACTCGCGCACGTACAGCGTCGAGTCGTGGCCGCGGCCGGACGGTGTCATGACGAGCACGGCGTCGGCCACGCTCTCGCCGGTCAGCCAGGTGAACGAACCGGCTGCGCGGAAGGCGAAGTCGGTGTCGTTCGCCCGCGGCTTCAACGAACCGGCCGGCACGACGATCAGCGTGCCGGCGAACGCGGCCGACAGAGCGGCGCGGCGCCGGGCGGCGTAGGGCGCGACGTCCGGGCGGGCCGGATGAGGCATGGCGGGCGCGGGATCCCAGTCCACCGCGATCGCGGCTCGCAGGTGTTCGGCCATCGGGATGTCGTACGACGTGGCCTCGGTGACGTCCTCGGCATCCGGGGTGTCGGATTTGCTCATATCCCGAGTCTAGAGTCCGTTGTCCCATAGCCTCGACGCATGGAGCCAACAAACGAGTCGACCCGGGTGTCGCCGTCCGACTCGGTGGCGGCAGTGCCGCCGGTCCGGCGCGGCCGGCCGTCGCGGATTGTCATCGCTGCGGTGCTCACCGAACTGGTCGTGATCGCCGCGGTCTGCAATCAGGGCGTCGTGCACGCACTGCGCAAGAACCTGGACCGCTCGCCCGACACCTACGCCGACTACGCCCGCGGCGGGATCGACGCCGCGACGACGTTCAGCTGGCGGTTCGTGGCGCAGAGCGGTCAGCCCACCCACGTGTGGGCCGCCCAGTTCGCCGCGATCGGCGCGCTGGTCGTGCTGACGGCCATCGGCGTGCTCGCGGTGGCCCGCGGCGTGGTCAGCTTCGGCCGCGTATTCGCCGCGGTATGGGCCGTCGTGGCCGCGGTGACCCCGATCGCGATCATGGTGCGCAACCTCGTCAACACCCCGAGCACGCCCGGCCCCGAGCAGTCGCGCGTGGGCCAGTCGGTGTACGGCTACCCCGACTTCGGCGCGGTGATCGTGGCCGGTATCGGGCTGGGCCTGATCGTCGCCCTGTTCACGGCGGTCGTCGCGGTGGCCACGCGCACCAAGCCCCGCCTGGCCGGGCCGGACGAGGAGGACGGGGAGTACCTGGACTCGCAGTTCGGAGCTCGGCCGGCCCAGCGCCCGGGGTCGAACGAGCCGCCGCCGTGGGGGGTCGAGCAGTACGGCGACGCCCCGACCGGCGTGCAGCCGCGCGCCTACCGGTCCGACGCCCCGCCCGCCGCGCCGTGGAGTGGTGCGCCACAGTCGGGAGAGACGTCGGGCGGGTACGAG
>JBDTGE010000059.1:0-13535 GCA_039937575.1 Jatrophihabitantaceae bacterium | reverse complement strand
CTCGCAGCCGGACTGGTACATGATGTTCCTGGACGGCTCGACCCGACTGGTCCCCTCGTGGGAGATCCGACTCTGGGGTTACGACCTGCCCCCGCTGTTCTGGCCGACGGTCGTGCTGCCCGGCATCATGTTCACCCTCGCGGGCATCTACCCGTTCCTCGAGGCCAAGATGACCAGGGACACCAGGTCGCACAACCTGCTGCAGCGGCCGCGGGATGTGCCGGTCCGGACCTCTCTCGGCGCGATGGCAATCACGTTCTACCTCGTGCTGTTCCTGTCCGGCGGCAACGACATCATCGCCAAGGCGTTCGACATCTCCCTGAACGCAATGACGTGGGGCGGGCGCATCTTCCTGCTGGTCCTGCCGCCGATCGCATACACGATCGTCTACCGGATCTGCCTGGGCCTGCAGCGGCACGACCGCGACGTGCTCGAGCACGGGCTGGAGACCGGCATCATCATGGCCCTGCCGAACGGTGAGTTCATCGAGGTACACCAGCCGCTCGGCCCGGTCGATGATCACGGTCACGGACTCCTGCCGTACGCCGGCACCCCGGTACCCAAGCGGATGGGTCAGCTCGGCGCGGTCTCGCCGCTCAAGCACGTCCGCGGGTTCTTCTACCCGGTCAAGGAGAAGCCCGAGATCCAGGCCGCGATCGACGAGCTCGAGGCGGCCCAGAACGGACACACCAGCAACGGACACACCAGTAACGGACACGCGAGCAACGGACACACCAGCAACGGACACACCGGTGGCGACGGCCCGCCCGAGCTGACGGACGCGACGTCGGGATCGTCGTCGGGGTCATCCGGCCCGTCCACCTCGGACTGATCCGGGCCCGAAGGGATCGTCACACCGCCAGCGTGTCCAGCCGGCGCTGCAGCTGTGCGCGCTCGGCCGGCGACTCGGTCAACGCCAGCGCCTCCCGGTAACGCGCGGCCGCCTCGACGAGGCGGCCGTCGCGGACGAGCAGGTCGGCCTGCGCGGCCGGCAGCAGTCGAAAGCCCGGCAGGGTAAGGCTGTCCAGCACGGCCAGCCCCGCGGCCGGCCCGTCGCGCAGGCCGAGCGCGATGGCCCGGTTGAGTTCGACGACCGGAGACGGGGCCACCTCGAGCAGCTCGTCGTACGTCGCGAGGATCCGATCCCAGTCGGTGTCCGCGGCCGAGCCGGCGACGGCATGGCACTGGGCGATCCGGGCCTGCAGCACGTACCGGCCGCGCTCGCGCGCCGCCCGCAACTCGACGTCGGCCCGCGCGATCTCCGCCTGGCTCCACCGCGATCGGTCCTGCTCCTCGAGCGTGAGCAGCGCGCCGTCCGTACCGAGTCGGGCCCGGCGGCGCGAGTGCTGCAGCAGCAGGAGCGCGAGCAGGCCCCGGGCCTCGGACTCCCCCGGCATCAGCAGCACCAGCTGCGAGGCCAGTGAGATCGCCGTCGACGCGAGTGCGGTGTCCGCGAGGCCCGAGTAGCCCTGGTTGAACACCAGGTAGATCACCGCCAGCACGCCCTCCAGCCGTTCGTCGAGTGCATCGGCCGGCGGCACGCGGTACGGGATGCCGGCGTGGGCGATCTTGCGGCGAGCGCGCACCAGTCGCTGGGCCATGGTCGGCTCGGGCACAAGGAACGCCGTGGCGATGTCCAGCACGTCCAGCCCGGCCACCGTGCGCAGGGTGAGCGCGACGCGCGCGGGCAGCTCCAGCGCGGGGTGACAGCAGGTGAAGATCAGCCGCAGCCGGTCATCCTCCGGCGGCTCGCCCTGTGCGTCCATGATCGCCAGCTCCGCCCGCTTGGTCCGCTCGGAGGCCGAGCGGCGCAGCAGGTCGATCGCGCGATTGCGCGCGGTCGTGGTCAGCCAGGCGCCCGGGTTCGCGGGCAGGCCGTCGACCTCCCACCGCTGCAGCGCAACAGCGAAGGCGTCGGCCGCCGCATCCTCGGCCAGCGCCCAGTCGCGGGTGAGCCGGATGAGCCCGGCGACGATCCGGGCCCAGTCCGATTCGTGCGCCGCGGCAACGGCGTCCGCGGCCGAGGTCATTACTCGAAGCGCGCCACGGGTCGGATCTCGATCCGACCGGCCCGGGCCATCGGGTGCCGCGAGACGTAGTCGATCGCCTGGTCCAGATCCTCGCACTCGAGCAGGTCGAACCCGACGATCCACTCCTTGGACTCGGTGAATGGGCCGTCCGTGACGAGCGTTTGGCCCGCGCGCACGCGCACCGTGGTGGCGTCGCGGACCGACTCGAGCACGTCGCCCCGCAACCGGATGCCGCGCCGGGCGCCTTCCTCGACCCAGTCGTCGACCTCACCCGCGGCTTCGGGACTGGGGTCGGGCTCGGTGTCGGTGGCGATGAAGAGCAGGTACTCCATGTTTCCTCCAGGTGTGGACGCTACCGAGTACTACGAACGGCGGCACGCGACAAACGACACCCTGCGCAGATTGCTGTCGATTGCCGGCCCGCTCGCCCGACGGCGGAGGTGGTGCGCGAGGCCCTGAGCGCTAGTGGCTGAGCGGGCGGCGGCCACCGATGTAGTACTCGAACACCAGTCCGCCGACGGTGAACAGAATGAGTGCGACGCCGACGATCACCAGCCAGATCTGGAAGAACGCGAGGCCGATACCGGTGACCGTGCCCGCACCGGCGATCCCGACCGGCCAGTAGCTGCCCGGGCTGAAGAAGCCCAGCTCGCCGGCGCCCTCGGCGATCTCGGCGTCGTTGCGGTCCTCAGGACGCGGGTCGATGCGGCGCGAGACGAACCAGAAGAACGAGCCGGAGATGCCGAGCAGGCCACCGGACAGGACGAGTCCGGCCAGGCCGGCCCACTCGATGCGGCCGTGGGTGAAGCTGTTGGGCTGCCCGGTCCAGACGCCGTACAGGATCGCGGCCAGCCAGCAGAACACGGCAACGCCCAGGAACAGTCGGGCTTCGACCTTCACGTCAGCCTCCGGTGTTCCGGGACGCCGATCGATCGGTGCGATCGGTGTTGAACGGGTAGGTGGTCGTGGCCCGCGGCTTCATGCCGGCCGCGACGAGGGCGACGGACTGGCGAGCCGGGTTGGCCTGGCCGGCCTTGTTCAGCTGGATCAGGTAGTTCTGGTACACCGACGGCTCGACGACCCGGACCTCGAAGTTCATCTGCGAGTGGTACGTGCCGCACAGTTCGGCGCAGCGGCCGACGTAGCTGCCGTCCTGGGTCGCGGTGAACTCGAACCGGTTGTCCTCGCTGGTGTGGTCCGGGCCGTACGGGATGACGTCCCGCTTGAACAGGAACTCCGGCACCCAGAAGGAGTGGATGACATCCTCTGAGTGCTCGATGATCTGGACCGTCTGGCCCTTGGGTACGACCAGGATGGGGATCTCGTTGTCCGAGCCGACCGTCGAGAGCGGGGTCGTGGTCTTGGCGTAGTTCGTGGCGGTGCCGTGGTCCTGCAGGTACTCGAACTGCCAGTTCCACTTGAAGGCGTCGACCTGGACCAGGACTTCGGGGTGCTTGCTGAGCTTGTTGACGTTGTCCTCGACCACGACCGTCCGGTAGAACAGCCCGGCGATGATGATGAACGGCGCCAGCGAGTAGACCAGTTCGATCGGCAGGTTGTACTTGGTCTGGCGCGGCAGCTCGTCGTTCTTCTTGCGGTAGCGGATGCAGCACCAGAAGATCAGGCCCCAGGTGAACACGCCGACGACGAGCGCGGCGACGCCGGACCACGTCCAGAGGACGCGCATCTCCACGCCCTGCTTGGTGACACCGGTGGGCCAGCCGAACCGGAGCCTCTTCTCGGCGTCGTGGGCCGAGCAGCCGGTGAGCACCAAGGCGAGCGCGGCGACGAGTACAGCAACACGGCCACCTCGCGCCCAGCGTCTGCGATGCACCTCAAACTCACCTCTCGCACTCGTCTCGGGGTCGCTTCGGAGCGTACTGGACCCCCTGTCCGCGCAGCCTGATGGGGTCGGCATTTCGTGCTCGGTGGCGAGGGCTCGCTACGGTCCTCTAGTGGCGGTCTATCTGGATGCGGCGGCCGGTGCGCCGCTGCACCCGGTGGCCCGCGAAGCCCTGCTCGCAGCGCTCGAGGACGGCTGGGCCGACCCGGACCGGATCTACGGCGCGGGGCGCCGGGCCCGCCTGCTGCTGGACGCCGCGCGGGAGGTCGTCGCCGGCGCGATCGGCGCCCGCCCGGACGAGGTCAGCTTCGCCGCGAACGGGACCCAGGCGCTGCACGCCGCGGTCCTCGGCACGCTGGCCGGCAACCCGCGCGCGCCGAGGTTCGTGCACAGTGCCGTCGAGCACTCCGCCGTGCTGCACGCCGCCGCGGCGCACGTGGCCGGCGGCGGCACGGTGACGGCGGTCGGTGTCGATTCGCTCGCGCGGGTGGACGTGGAGGCGTTCGTCGCCGCGGCGTCTAGGCCCGGTGTTGCGGCGGCGGCGTTGCAGGCGGCCAACCACGAGGTCGGGACGACGCAGCCGGTGCGCCAGGTCGCCGCCCAGATCCCGGTGCCACTGGTCGTCGACGCGACGCAGACCGTCGGTCGGGCCGACGTCCCGTCCGGCTGGGCCGTCCTGGCGGCCGATGCGCGGATGTGGGGCGGACCCGACGTCGGCGTCATCGCGGTGCGCACGGGCACCCGCTGGCGCTCGCCCTACCCGGCCGACGAGCGCGAGGCCGGGCGGATCCCCGGCGTGCCCAACCTGCCGGCGATCGTGTCCGCCGCCGCGGCGCTGCGGGCGGTGAGCGCCGAGCGGGACGCACTCGCGGTACGGCACCGGGCGCTGATCGAGCGCATCCGAGCCGCCGTACCCGCATCCGTCCCCGACGTCGAGGTGCTGGGCGATCCGGACGGGCGGCTCCCCCACATCGCCACGTTCTCCTGCCTGTACGTCGACGGCGAGGCCCTGCTCACCGCACTGGACCGGCGCGGGTTCGCCGTCTCGTCGGGCTCGTCGTGCACCGCGTCGACGCTTGAGCCCTCGCACGTGCTCGTCGCGATGGGCGCCCTGACCTCGGGCAACGTGCGGATCTCGCTGCACCGCGACTCGGCCGACGCCGACGTCGACGCCTTCCTCGCCGCCCTGCCCGAGGTCGTGGCCGGGGTACGTGCCGAGCTCGGGGCGTCCGGGCTGTGACTACCCGCTTAGGTGGTGGCCGCACGTGATCCTCGATGCGCGGGGAAGCCGGTGCCCGCAGCCGATCCTGGAGTTGGCGCGGCACATCGGCGACGTCCCGATCGGGCACACCGTGACCGTCGAGGCCACCGACCCGGCGGCACGCCCCGACATCCGGGCCTGGTGCCGGATGCGGCAGCACGAGTACCTGGGTGAGGACACGGCCACCGACGGCACGCCCGCCTACACCGTCCGCCGCCTGCACTGACGGTGCGGAGTGGACCGGGCGTGTCCCGCTCCCCCACGCCGCCTGCAGTGCGGCGCGCACCGGTCAGGGATACTGGCCGACGTGTGTGGACTGATGGGCTTCATTTCTGCCAACGCCGACGCGGCCTCGATCGAACCGGCCGTCGACGGCTCACTGCACGACATGCGCCACCGCGGGCCTGACGAGGGCGGGACGTGGTCCGACCAGGACGTGGTGATCGGCTTCCGCCGGCTGTCCATCATCGACATCGAGCACAGCCACCAGCCGCTGCCCTGGCTGGACGGGCGCTACCACCTGATCTTCAACGGCGAGATCTACAACTACCTCGAACTGCGCGAGCGACTGGCCCGCGAGTTCGGCGCCACGTTCGAGACCGAGGGCGACGGCGAGGCGATCGTCGCCGGCTACCACTACCTGGGCGAGAAGATCGTCAAGGAGCTGCGCGGCATGTTCGTGTTCCTGATCTGGGACGCGCAGGAGCGGGTGCTGTTCGGTGCCCGCGACTGGTTCGGTATCAAGCCGCTCTACACCTACAGCGACGAGCGGGGCACGTTCTTCAGCAGCGAGAAGAAGACGCTGCTCGACGTCGCGCTCCCCGGCGTCTCGACCGACCTGGACACGACCGCCCTGCAGCACTACCTGACCCTGCAGTACGTCCCCGAGCCGGCGTCGATGCACACGCAGATGAGCCGCGTCGAGTCCGGCAGCTACTTCACGATGCGCCCGGGCGACGCGGTCCGCCCGCGCCGCTACTTCCACCCCGACTTCGCGATCCGCGCCGTGCCCGAGCCGGAGAAGCTGTACCGCGAGATCGCCGCCGCACTGGAGGACTCGGTCGAGAAGCACATGCGCGCCGATGTCACGGTCGGCTCGTTCCTGTCCGGTGGCATCGACTCCACCGTCATCGCGACACTGGCCAAGCGGCACAACCCGAAGCTGCTCACCTTCACCGCCGGGTTCGCCCGCGAGGGCTACAGCGAGGTCGACGTCGCCGCCGAGTCGGCCGCGGCCATCGGCGTCGAGCACATCGTCAAGGTGGTCAGCGCGCAGGAGATGATGGACGCGCTGCCCCGGATCGTCTGGTACCTCGACGATCCGGTGGCCGACCCCTCGCTCGTCCCGCTGTACTACATCGCCCGCGAGGCCCGCAAGCACGTCAAGGTCGTCGTGTCCGGCGAGGGCGCGGACGAACTGTTCGGCGGCTACACGATCTACCGCGAGCCGATCTCGCTGCGGGCGTTCGAGAAGATGCCGCCGGTGCTGCGCCGCGGGCTCGGCCGGCTGTCGGAGAAGATCCCGGAGGGCACCCGCGGCAAGGACATGCTGCGCCGCGGCTCGATCGGCATCGAGGAGCGCTACTACGGCAACGCGCGCATCTTCCGACCGGAGGAGATGGGGTTCTACGGCGCGTACGACCCGGACGTCTCGTACATGGACGTGACCCGCGATCTGTACGCCCGCACGGCCCACCTGGACGGCTCGACCCGGATGCAGTACATCGACCTGTTCACCTGGCTGCGGGGCAACATCCTGGTCAAGGCCGACAAGATGACCATGGCCAACTCGCTCGAGCTGCGCGTGCCGTTCCTGGACACCGAGGTGTTCAAGATCGCCTCGTCAATCCCGACGTCGGAGAAGCTCACCAAGCAGACCACGAAGTACGCACTGCGGCGCGCGATCGCGGACATCATCCCGCCGCACGTGCTCAACCGGGCCAAGCTCGGTTTCCCGGTCCCGATCCGGCACTGGCTCAAGGACGTGATGTACGAGTGGGCCCGCGAGATCATCACCGAGTCGCAGGCCGACCACCTGATCGACAAGGCCGCCGCGCTGCGGTTGCTGGACGAGCACCGTGCTTCCAGTGCCGGCCCGCGCACGGATTACTCGCGCACGATCTGGACGCTGTTGGTGTTCATGATCTGGCACGGCATCTTCGTCGAGGAGCGCATCCATCCCGAGATCCCCGAGCCGGCCTACCCCGTCCGGCTCTGACTACCCCTACGGTGGCCCACGTGAGCGCACCCGACCGACACGTCGACACCCACCTCGTCGTGCGGATCCACCAGCCACTGCGGGTGATCCTGCAGGTTGCGGTCACCGGCTACGACCGCGCCACCGTTGACGAACGGCTCAGCGCGACGTGCGACGGCACACCGGTCGCCGTCGAGGAGCAGCCGCTGCCCGACGGCAATCGGGTGCACCTGATCACGCCCGGCCGCGGGCAACTGGTGATCGACTACGCGGCGACCGTCCGGGGGGCGACCGCGGCGCCGCTCGTGTCTCCCGCCGATCGCATCGTCTATCTGCGGCCGAGCCGGTACGCCGAGTCGGACCGGATCGAGGCCGTGGCCCAGTCCGAGTTCGGTGGCATCACCGGCGCGGCCGACTTGTTGACCGCGATCTCGGCGTGGGCCGGCTCCCGGCTGGCCTACGTCCCGGGCAGCACCGGGGCGAGCGACGGCGCGATCGACACCCTGCTCGCGCGGCGCGGCGTGTGCCGCGACTACGCCCACCTGGTCATCGCGCTGCTGCGGGCCATGGACGTCCCGGCCCGGTTCGCGGCGGTCTACGCGCCGGGGCTGACGCCGATGGACTTCCACGCCGTCGTGGAGGCCGCCGTCGGCGACGTCTGGCGGGTCGTCGATGCGACGCTGCTCGCCCCGCGCGCGAGCCTGGTCCGCATCGCGACAGGGCGCGACGCCGCCGACGCCTCGTTCCTGTCGACGTACGGCGGTGCAGCCGACCTGCTCGCGTACCAGGTCACCGCGGTCATCGACGGCCGGCTACCGACCGACGACGTGAGCAAGCCGGTCAGTCTCAGCTGACGGCCGCACCGGTAACTGCGGCCCGGTTCCCACCGCCAGTTTTCCCCGCTGGTGACCACCGGTGTCCCGTCCGACCGCCAGTTTTCCCCGCTGGTGACCACCGGTGTCCCGGCCGGGAACCAGCGGGGAAAGGTGGGGGCCGGCCGGGCACCAGCGGGAAAGGTGGGGGCCGGCCGGGCACCAGCGGGGAAAGGTGGGGTGCGGGCACCCGCCGCAGTGCGCCTCAGGCCAGGTGCGGCAGGACCTCTTGGGCGCAGTCGTCGCCGTACGACTCGGCCAGCCGGTCGGCGAAGTCACTCGGCTTGATCTGGTACTCCTGCGTGCCGACCGTCTCCAGGACGTAGCACGCGAGCATGCTGCCGACCTGGGCCGACCGCTCCCAGGACAGCTGCCAGTCGCGAGCGGTGAGCAGCCCGGCGCGGAACGCGTCACCGACTCCGGTCGGGTCGGCCTTGGCCCGCTCCTTGGCCACCGGGACGTGCACGGTCTCGATCCCGCGACCGGCGATCTCGACGCCCCGCTTGCCCAGCGTCGTGATCCGGACGTCGACCCGGGCCAGCACTTCCTCGCTGCTCAGGCCGGTCTTGGACTCCAGCAAGCTGCGCTCGTACTCGTTGGTGAACAACAGGTCGGCGCCCTCGATCAGCTTGGCCAGTTCGTGGCCGTTCGCCATCCGGGCGATCTGCTGCGACGGATCGGCGGCGAACCGGAACCCCCGCTGCCGGCACTCCTCGCTGTGCCGGAGCATCGCGTCCGGGTCGTCGGCGCTGATGACGACGAGATCGGCCCCGGTCGCCTTCCAGGCCGGCGCCAGCTCGATGTTGCGGGCCTCAGTCATGGCGCCGGTGTAGAACGAGCCGATCTGGCACAGGTCGTCGTCGGTCGTGCAGATGAACCGGGCGGTGTGGTGGAACGGCGAGACGTGGATGTGCTCGCAGTTCACCCCGTTGCGCTCGAGCCAGGCCTGGTAGTCCTCGAAGTCGTCGCCCACCGCCCCGATCAGGACGGGCGAGCCGCCCAGCTGGGCCACGCCATAGCAGATGTTCGGGGCCACGCCCCCGCGCCGGATCACCAGGTCGTCGACCAGGAACGACAACGACACGTTGTGCAACTGGTCGGCTACCAGCTGGTCGGCGAACTTGCCCGGAAAGTGCATCAGGTGGTCGGTGGCGATCGAACCCGCAACGAGAACTGGCATGCCCGCAGGCTACCGAACAAACTCCAAGTGCTCGGCCACGCGACAGGGCCGAACTAACGACAGACGGCTCTGGACGCACCCATCAACGCGATGAGCGCTCGCGAAACTAACCGCAGAAGGAGTTACCGCAGGCGCAGCCGCCGCCGGCGTTCGGGTTGTCGATGGTGAAGCCCTGCTGCTCGATCGTGTCGGTGAAGTCGATAGTGGCACCGCCGAGGTACGGGGCGCTCATCCGATCGACGACCAGCGGCACGCCGGAGATCTCCATCTCGACGTCGCCATCCAGGCTGCGCTCGTCGAAGAAGAGCTGATACTGCATGCCCGAGCAACCACCGGGCTGGACGGCGACGCGCAGGCGCAGGTCGTCGCGGCCTTCGCTGTCCAGAAGAACGCGGACCTTCACCGCGGCGGCGTCGGTGAGGGCCAACGGGCTGGCCGGGGCCTCGACGGGCGCTGAGGTGATGTCGATGGTCGTGTCTGCGGCGGTCATGTCGCTCCCGGTGATCGTCGTGCAGGGATCGTGCAGTTCGCGGTACTCATCGGGCCCAACTGCTGCCGCCCGGTGACGTATTCCCATAGTAACCGTGATCGCGATCAGGTGGTGCGCACCTCCTCGCCCTGGACGGTCACCGGGATCGAGGCGAGCCCGCGCGGCGCCGGTCCGTCGATCCGCTGCCCCTGGGCGGTGAACCGGGACTGATGGCACGGGCAGGCGAACCCGTCCGCGGCGGACACGAACTCGACGGTGCATCCCTGATGGGGGCAGATCGCGTCGTAGGCCGTGAAGTCGCCGGCGGCGAGCTGGAGCACCCAGACCGGCTCGCCGATCGAGGCGACGGTGACCATTTTCGCGCCGCCCACCGGCACGTCGGCGGTCCGGGTCAGCGCCTGCGGGGTCGGCCCGGTGTCGAGCCGCTGCTGCCGGCCAGTGCGACGCGAGGGGCGGAGCAAGGCCGAGGACCCGAGCGCGACGGCGCCCAGGATCCCCACCCCGCCCCCGATCAGGCTGCGACGGGTGCGGTCCTCACCGGCGCCGGGCTGGATCTCGCGCACGTGGTCGAGCCAGGCGTCCACCGAGTACACCCGAGCGCCGGCGATCAGCAGCGGCGTGAGCGCGAACAGGTACACCAGGTCGGCGCTGGTGAACCACAGGCTCGCACCCCAACTCACCGTCAACCAGAGCGAGAGGGCCAGCAGCATGCCGCCGGCCGCCGCCACCCGCGTGAACAGGCCGAGCAGCAGCCCCAGCCCGACCGCCAGCTCGCCCGCCGCCATCAGGATCCCGAACGCGAAGCTGTGGTCCTGGACGACACCCAGCAGGCCGCCGATCGGGCTCGAGCCGCGGATCGCGGACACCGAGGCGTGCATCGACAACGGCGAGGAGGCGTCGAGAAAGCGCGGATCGGCAATCTTGGAGATGCCGCCGTAGAGGAACACGAGCGCCAGGAAGGCGCGCACCGGGAGCAGCAGCCAGCCCGCGTCCTGAGTGCGGGGCCCCCACGGCTGGCTCACTCGAACCTCCTTCGGACCACTCGCCACGCTCGGGTCCGTCGTCGGCCCGGACGCTCCCTCGTCGCGTTGCTGCTTCTCATTCGCTCCGCAAGCCTTCTTGTTCGCTCCGCAAGCCTTCTTGTTCGCTCCGCAGCCACAGTGCAGCACGTCGCTGTGTGCCAGGTGATTACGCTGGCGCCATGACGTTCACCGAGCCCGCCGCGACTCCCCTCGCGCTGCTCCTGCTCGGCCGGGGCAGCGATCCGGAGTCTGAGCGAGGCGTCGACTGCCCCGGCGAGCTGCCGCCGGCCTCCGACCCGTCGCTGGTCGAGCGGGCCAAGCAGGCCAAGCAGGCCCTGGGCAAGGACCTGTTCGTGCTCGGTCACCACTACCAGCGCGACGAGGTCATCGCGTTCGCCGACGTCACCGGCGACTCGTTCAAGCTCGCGCGCGACGCAGCGGCCCGGCCCGACGCCGAGTACATCGTCTTCTGCGGCGTGCACTTCATGGCCGAGTCGGCCGACATCCTCACCGCCCCGTCCCAGCGGGTGATCCTGCCCGACCTGGCCGCCGGCTGCTCGATGGCCGACATGGCCGACTACCAGCAGGTCGTCGAGGCGTGGGACGTGCTGACCGAGGCGGGCGTCGCCGCCGTGACCGTCCCGGTGACGTACATGAACTCGAGCGCCGCCATCAAGGCCTTCACCGGCGAGCACGGCGGCACGGTCTGCACCTCGTCCAACGCCCAGCGAGCCCTGGAGTGGGCCTTCGAGCAGGGCCCGTCCGACCGCAAGGTCATGTTCATGCCGGACGAGCACCTGGGCCGCAACACGGCGGTGCTGCAGCTGGGCATCGCGCTCGAGCAGTGCGTCGTGTTCAACCCGCACCGGCCGAACGGCGGGCTGACCGACCAGCAGCTGCAGGGCGCCAAGATGATCCTGTGGCGCGGTCACTGCTCGGTGCACGGCCGGTTCTCCCTCGACAGCGTCCACGAGGTGCGGCGGCGGGTTCCCGGCGTCAACGTGCTGGTCCACCCCGAGTGCCAGCACGAGGTCGTGCTCGCATCGGACTACGTCGGCTCGACCGAGTACATCATCAAGACGATCGAGGCGGCGGCGCCCGGCACGTCGTGGGCGCTGGGCACCGAGCTCAACCTGGTGCGCCGGCTGGCCAACGAGCACCCGGACAAGAAGATCATCTTCCTGGAGAAGAGCGTCTGCTACTGCTCGACGATGAACCGGATCGACCTGCCGCATCTGGTCCATTCGCTGGAGTCCCTGGTCCGCGGCGAGGTCGTCAATCGAATCGCCGTGGACCCGACGATGGCCGCGAACGCCCGGCTGGCGCTCGACCGCATGCTGGCCCTTCCGTAAGCCCCGTACTCTGGTGGCTGTGAAACGTCTGGCTGTGAAACGTCGCGTCGCCGAAGAGCCCGAGATCGTCCAGGACGAGTTCGAGCCCGGATCGGGCAAGGGACGTCCCACCCCGAAGCGCCGTGATGTCGTGGGCCAGCGCGGCCCGGTCACCGCGCCGAAGACCCGCAAAGAGGCGTACGCCCGGCAGAAGCAGCAGACCCGGGAGGCCAAGGTCGCCCGCCAGAGCTCGGGCAAGTCGCAGACGCCGGCCGAGCGCCGGGCTGCGCTGCGCTCGGGCGACGTCCTGCCGCGCCGCGACCAGGGGACGACCCGCAAGATCGCCCGCGACTACGTCGACTCGCACCGGATGTTCAGCAACGGGCTGCTGGCGCTGTTCCCGCTGATGATCCTGACCTACGTCCCGGCCGTGCAGAAGCTGAACGGGGCGTGGGTCATCCAGATCGTCATCATCGCGGTGTTCCTCGCCCTGCTGGCGGAGTGGTACCTGGTCGGTCGCAAGCTGCGCGCCGTCTCGATCGAGCGCACCGGCGAGGCCCAGGGCGGTGCGATGACGATCGGCTTCTACGCCGGCAGCCGGGCCTACCTGCCGCGGCGCTGGCGCCTGCCCGCGCCGCAGAAGAGCCTGGGCGACGAGTACTGAGTCAGCGCAGCTCGTAGAGTTCGTACACCAGCGAGGACCCGTCGCGGATGCCCTTGCCGACCGCCTGGACCGTGTTGAGCCAGCCCAGCTCCGGGTCGTCCGTTTCGAATGTCGGGACGACGTACACCGGTGCGCCGGTCGCCGGCAGATCCGCGCCCTTGCCGCGGTAGGTGAGGGCCAGGTGCGCGCCGGAGTCCGTCACGAGCAGCAACCGCGCGTCGACGCTGACGGTGCCGTCGGCGTGCACGGTCAGCCAGTCGCTCGAGGTGCCGGACTGACGCGCGTGCACCCGGTCGCCGTCCAGGACGCACTCGGACGCCTCGCCGACCAGGCGCGAGCCGACGGGCAGGCCGTCCATCCGGGTGTGCTGGGAGATCTTGATGTGCAGCGTGGCCAGGGGAACCAGTTCGAGCATCAGACTCAGCCGTTCAGGTAGGCGAGCACGGCGAGGACCCGACGGTTGTCGTCCTCGGACTGGGCCAGGCCGAGCCGGATGAAGATCGAGTTGGTGTGCTTGCTGACCGCCTTCTCGGTGATGAACATCCGGGCCGCGATCGCGGCGTTCGAGCGCCCCTCGGCCATCAGCGACAGCACCTCGCGCTCGCGCGGGGTGAGCGCCGCCACCGGCGCGTGGGCACTGCGGCG
>JBDTGE010000058.1:0-3645 GCA_039937575.1 Jatrophihabitantaceae bacterium | reverse complement strand
CCCGCGGCGAGACCGATCAGGGCGGCGGGCAGCGTCTCCAGCACCGCCTTGACCGCGAGCGGCCCCGGCCCGACCCCGTGGGCGAGCAGCAGCCGGATCTCGCGGGAACGGTTGGCGACCCAGAACGCGCCCGCCCCGCCGACCAGGAGCAGCGCGACGAGCGCCCCGGCCAGGTCGATCGGCAGGACCGAGCCGGCCAGCGCGCTGCTGGACCCGTCAGCCGACGCGATGTCGGACGCGAGCGTGTCGGGCGGCCCGCCGTGGATTGGGTCGAACTGGAGTTCGACCGCCTGGTCCGGGCGTTGCGCGGCGAGGTAGGACTTGGCGACCGCACGGGTGTCGGCGTCGGCGGCCCGGGCAGCGTTCAGCGAGATGGAGGAGATCGGGATCGGGTCGTACCAGGACACCACCACCGGCTGACCCGCGCCCGGTTCGGTGCTGTCCGTCAGGGGGAGCGCGGCCGACAGACGGGCCACGGTCGGCACGTCGGAGATCAGCAGCGGGGCCGTGCCCTGCTCCTGGATGCCCTGCACGATGAGACTGCTCCAGGTGCACCAATAGCGCGGCAGGTCGGCCAGGTGGAACGGATCGGGCGACAGGTTGCGGTAGATCCCGGCGACGGTGATGCGGACGTCGTTGCCGGCGAGCGGGACGGAGTCACCGACCGCAAGGTGCAGCTTGGCCGCGAAGTTGTCGGGAAACCAGACGCCGGCCTGCCCGGTGTCGGGCGTCAGGGTGCGGACGTGCCGCAGCGCCCCGTCGCGGGCGTAGAGAGTCACCGGCGTGGCCTGGATCTGCGCTGCCGACAGGTCGACCCAGTACGGCGCGCCGAGCGCCCCACCCCGGCGCAGGGCCGACAATCCTCCGGCGTGCTGCTGGGTCAGGGCGGCCCCCGGCACGCCGGCGTACATGACCGGCATGCTCGCCTCGGGGCAGGCGTCCCCGGCCTGGGCCCGCAGGCCGGCCGTGCCGAGCGTGGACAGGAACAGCACCCCGGACGAGGCCGCGATCGCCAGCACGGCGGTGGCCGCGACGATGGCCAGGAACACGCTCGGGCGGCGCAGGAGTAGCAGCGGCGCGCGCATCCACGGACTGCTCCACAGCACGCCGCCGTGCGACGCGGGCCGAACGTGCTTGCGCGGCATTGGTGCGGACCCTCCCCGGTGACCCTAGGCTCACGATCATGGCCCACAAGACGTCGACCATGCGGCGAGCCCTCGCCCTACGCCCCGGGGCGGTGAGCCTGGCCGGCTACGACAGCTCGGCCCGCCCGCTCGCCCCGCACGGCAAGCAGGGCAAGCCGAAGAAGCTGAAGACCGGAGCCAAGCAGCTGGCCGGGCTGCAGGAGCGGCTATGGGCCGAATCGACGCAGAACGGTGATCGTCGCGTGCTGTTGCTGTTGCAGGGCATGGACACCGCCGGCAAGGGCGGGGTCACCGAGCACGTCGTCGGCGCCTTCGGCCCGATCGGCGTGCAGTACACGGCGTTCAAGGCGCCGACGCCCGAGGAGCTGCGGCACGATTTCCTGTGGCGGATCAAGAAGCACCTGCCCCCGCCCGGCGTGGTCGGTGTGTTCGACCGCTCGCACTACGAGGACGTGCTCGTCGTTCGGGTGCACGACCTCGTGTCCGAGGCGCAGTGGCAGGCCCGCTACGACAAGATCAACGCCTTCGAGCAACGGCTCGCCGCTCAGGGCACCACGATCATCAAGTGTTTCCTGCACATCTCGTTCGACACCCAGCGGGAGCGACTGCTCGCCCGGCTGGGCAACCCGGACAAGCACTGGAAGTTCAACGAGGCCGACATCACCGAGCGGGCGCACTGGGCCGACTACGTCACCGCGTACGAGGCGGTGCTGGAGCGCTGCAACACCGAGGCGGCACCGTGGTACATCGTCCCGAGCGACGACAAGGCATACCGCAACTGGGCGGTGGCCGAGCTGATGCGCGAGACGCTGGAGGACCTGGATCCGAAGTACCCGCGGCCGGAGCTGGACGTCGACACCCTGCGCGGGCGTCTGGCCCCGCCGAACTGAGCGCTGATCCGGGTGCTGGGACCCCGCTATCGGCGGTCAAAGCCGCTGGCTCAGCGCACCAGCAACGCGACCGGATAGTCTGCGAACAGCTCGGCCAGCGCGATCGGGCCGGTGAAGCTGACCCCGCTGATCGCGTCGGTCACGCGACCCACGTCGATCGTGGTCGCGCCCCAACCGCCGGCTCGCTCCAGCCCGACCGGTAGCCGGGTGGCGACGGTGATCGCGCCGCCGCGGTCGAACGCGACCGCGTGATCGGCCGCCGGTCCGGACGCCCGGATCGGGCGGTACCGCTGGAACAGGTCGGGCCAGTCCCGGCGCAGTCGCAGCGTGCGCGAGAGCACCCAGAGCTTGGCCGTGCCGCTCGAGTCGATCGGCGGCGAATGCACGTCCGAGTCGAGCCGGTCGAGCACGATCCGGGCCGAGTGGAAGTCAACCGGCCGGCGGTTGTCCGGGTCGACCAGCGAGTCCTCCCAGTGCTCCGTGCCCTGGTAGACGTCGGGCACGCCGGGCATCGTCAGCTGGACCAGCTTCTGGCCCAGCGAGTTCGTCCAGCCGTACGGGGTGATCCGCTCGACGAAGTCGGTCAGCGGTTCGCGCACGGCCGGGTCGTCGTAGGCGCGATCGACGACGTCATGCACCGACTGCTCGAAGGCGGCGTCGGGGTCGAGCCACGAGGTGCTGGTCGACGCCTCGCGCATCGCCTTCTCGACGTAGGCGTGCATCCGGCCCCGCTCGATCAGACCGGTACCGACGAAGCTCTGCCACAGCAGGTACGCGAACGGGCGATCGGCCAGGGGCGCCGCCGTCATCAGCGTGCGGGCCAGCGCCGTCCACTCGTCGGGCAGCTCGGCCAGCACGGCGAGCCGGGCCCGGACATCCTCGCCCCGCTTGGTGTCGTGCGTGGACAGTGTGGTCATCGAATGGGCGGCGTCACGCTGCCGGTCGGCCTGGGCCGTGTGGAACTCCTCGAGACCGACGCCGAAGTGGGCCGGGTCGCCGCCGACCTCGTTGAGCGCCACGAATCGGGTGTAGCGGTAGTAGCCGGTGTCCTCGACACCCTTGGCCATCACCGCGCCGGAGGTCTGCTGGAACCGCACGCACAGCTCGTCGGCCGGGTCGTCCAGCCGCGCGGCCAGGGCGCCGATCGCGTCGGCCAGGTCCGGACGGGCGGCCCGCGCCGCTTCGATGGCCCGGGCCAGGTGCTCCGCGCCCTCGAGCGGGGGTCCCCCCGCCGATGAAGGCGTAGCCGGCGGGGGAAAGTAGGACCGGTAGACCGGGAACGCGACGAGCAGTTCGGCCAGCGCCTCGTCGGCGGCCTCGACGTCCGGAGCGAGCCGGGCCAGGCGCGACACCTCAGCCCGCAGGATCGTCGTGACCGCGTCGCGCTTGCCGGCCGTGACGTGCTCGGCGAACGTCCGATCATCACCGGACAGTTCCCGGTAGGTCGTGTCGAGCGTCGTCTCGGCCGCTCCGTCGACGAACAGGCCGCCGACCTCGGTCAGCGCGTCGTAGCCGGTGGTCCCGTCGACCGGCCAGCTCGCGGGCAGCCGCTCGCCCGGCTCGAGGATCTTCTCGACGGTGATCCACGCGTCCGGCCCGGCGAGCGCCCG
>JBDTGE010000057.1:0-7314 GCA_039937575.1 Jatrophihabitantaceae bacterium | reverse complement strand
CGCCGTGGGCGCCGTCCGGAGTGGGCACCGGACACGTCTGGCCGGTCCTCGCGGGCGAGCGGGGCGAGCAGGAACTGGCCGAGGGCCACGGCTCGTCGGCCGGTGCGGCGCTGGCGTCCATCGACGCCATGTCCTCCGGCGTCGGCCTCGTGCCCGAGCAGGCCTGGAACGCGCCGGACGTCCCCGCCTCGCCGTTCGGCACCGATCCGACGATCGCCTCGATCGGCTTCCAGGACGGCCGGCCGGCGGGTTCGGCCGCGCCACTCACGTGGGGCGCAGCGGCACAGGTCCGGCTGGTCGCCGACCTGTCGGCTGGCCGCACTCTGGAACGACCGGACGCCACGACCGACCGGTACGTCCGGCACGTCCAGCGGGGAACCGCGCTGACCGTGACGTCGCCGCTGGACCAGACGGCGGTCACCGGCTCGAGCATTGCCGTCGCCGGTACCGCCCGTCCCGGCGCGGTGATCGACATCGCCGACGTCGCGACCGACGGCAACGACGCCACGACACACACGACGGTCACGGCCCGCCGCGACGGCTCCTTTGCGGCGAGCGTGACCGCCGCACCCGGCAGCAACGTCCTGGTGATCACGGCGGCAGCCGGCGGGGCGACCGCCCAAACCGTCCGCACGGTCGTCAACGACGTTGTCGCCGGAACCCTGCTGTTCAACGTGACCGATCCGAGCGGTGACGACAACGGCCCGGGCAACTACGCGTACCCGACGGCCGGCGACTTCCACCCCGGCGCGTACGACCTGACCGACTTCCAGGTCTACGACACGGGGGCCACGGTGACCTTCCGGGTCCAGACGCGTGACCTGACGCCGACGTTCGGCAGTGACCTCGGCGCCCAGCTCGTCGACGTCTACATCCACGAGCCCGGTGCCTCACCGACCTCTACTGGCGCGTCGTTCCCGCAGCGCAACTACCAGATCGCCCCGGCCGACGCCTGGAGCCGGTTGATCGAGGTGCAGGGGTTCGGCCAGCGTTTCATCGACGCGTCCGGGGCGACGGTGGGTACGGCGAGGATCAAGGCAAACGCGATCTCGCGGTACATCACGTTCTCGGTGGACAAGGCCGCGCTCGGCGGTGTCCCGGCGGCGGGCTGGGTATTCACGGTGACGCTGCACGGGCAGGACGGGTTCAGCCCGGACCAGGGGCGCGCGTTCACGCCGACACCGGGCGGCTACTCGTTCGGGGTGTGCGCCGCGGCCAGCAGCAACCCGCTGTGCACGGCCGACCCGTCCACCGTCCCTAAGGTGATGGACACGATCACTCCTCCCGGTGTGTCGCAGTCGGACGAGCTGAACTACGTGGCCCACCACCCGGTCGTCCTGCAGGGTGTCGGGATGTAGCGGGAACTGGAAAACGGCTCGTCCGTTGTCACTGTCGGCTCCTACGGTGGGCTGAGTCCGGGGCAGACGACGGGGGTACGGCGATGACAGACGTGATCCGGGCGAGCGGGCTCGTCAAGACCTACGGCAAGTTGCGGGCGCTCGACGGCCTCGACCTGGCCGTTCCCGAGGGGACCGTGCTGGGGCTGCTGGGGCCGAACGGAGCCGGGAAGACGACGGCCGTTCGCATCCTGACGACGCTGCTCGACGCCGACGGCGGCACGGCCGAGGTCGCCGGCTTCGACGTGGCCAAGCAGCCGGGGCAGGTGCGGGCTCGCATCGGATTGTCCGGGCAGTACGCGGCGGTCGATGAGTACCTGGCCGGCTACGAGAACCTGGACATGGTCGGGCGGCTCTACGGTCTGGGCGCCAAGCGCTCGCGCGTGCGGGCCCGCGAGCTGCTCGAGCAGTTCGACCTGGCCGACTCCGGCGATCGTCCGGTGAAGACCTACTCCGGCGGCATGCGGCGCCGGCTCGACCTCGCCGGCGCCCTGGTCGCGCAGCCCCGGGTGCTCTTCCTGGACGAGCCGACGACCGGTCTCGATCCGCGCAGCCGGGCTGACATGTGGGAGGTCATCGTCGAACTGGTCGGCGGTGGCGCCACGCTGCTGCTGACCACCCAGTACCTCGAGGAGGCCGACCGGCTGGCCAACGAGATCATGGTGATCGACCACGGGAGGGCGATCGCGCAGGGCACGGCCGACGAGCTGAAGGCCCAGGTCGGCGGTGAGCGGGTCGAGGTCGTCGTCGGGCGGCCGGACGAGCTGGCCGAGGCCCAGCGGATCCTCACCGACCTGGCCAACGGGCCGGTCAAGGTGGACACCCACACCCGGCAGATCACCGCACCGGTCAGGGGCGGGGCCGGCGTGCTCACCGAGGCGCTACGACGCCTGGACGCAGCCAACGTCGTCATCCTCGACGTCGCGCTGCGCCGTCCCACCCTCGATGACGTCTTCCTGACCCTCACCGGCCACGCCGCCGAAGTCGCGGCCGACAACGAACCCGATACCCAACCAAGCGTGGAGCCGGCCCAGTGATCGCCACCAAGACCTTCGTCGACGGGGCGATCGTCGCCAAGCGGAACCTGATCAAGATCAAGCGGGTGCCGGATCTGCTGGTCTTCTCGACGCTGTCGCCGATCATGTTCATCCTGCTGTTCGCGTACGTGTTCGGAAGCGCGATCAACGTTCCCGGCATCAACTACAAGGAGTTCCTGATTCCGGGCATCTTCGCCCAGACCGTGATCTTCGGTGCCACCATCACGGGGGCCGGGCTGGCCGATGACATGCAGAAGGGCATCATCGACCGGTTCCGCTCCCTGCCGATTTCACGCTCGGCCGTGCTGGTCGGCCGAACGGGCAGCGACGTGCTCAACAACGTGCTCGTCATCGTCATCATGTCGGTCACCGGACTGCTCGTGGGCTGGCGGATCCGCACCGACTTCCTCCACGCCGCGGCCGGGTTCTTGTTGTTGCTCGCCTTCGCCTACGCTATCTCGTGGATCATGGCCTGGGTCGGGCTGCTCGTGCCCAGCCCGGAGGTGGTCAACAACGCCTCATTCATGATCATTTTTCCGTTGACGTTCATCGCGAACACGTTCGTGCCGACGAACAAGTTTCCCGCCGTGCTCAAGGCGATCGCGAACTGGAACCCGGTGTCCTCGGTGACCCAGGCGGCCCGCGAACTGTTCGGGAACACGAGCGCGAAGTTCCCGCCGCCGAACGCCTGGTCGCTGCAACACCCCGAGCTGTACACCCTGGCGTGGGTCGTGGTGATCCTCGCGATCTTCATCCCGCTGTCCGTCCACCAGTACAAGCGCGCGTCCCGCCGTTGAGTCAGTGCCCGGGCTGAGGACCCCGTTCGGGTACGCCGTCCGCAGCGGGTAAGCTGGTGTGGTTGCCCCGGCGAGGGATTCGCTCGAACTCAGAGCATCCGTGATCGACGCGGTGTCGCTCGTCGACGCGCGTCCCACGTCCGAGGCACACCGCGTAGCCCAAAGCCTTCGTACTAGAGGAGTTCTGCCGTGTCCGAGGTCCGTCTGTCCGCCGAGTCGCGTTCTGAGTTCGGCAAGGGCGGTGCCCGTCGCACCCGCCGCGCCGGCAAGATCCCCGCCGTCATCTACGGCCATGGCGCCGATCCGCGCCACGTGTCGCTGCCGGCGCGCGAGTTCACCAACGCCATCCGTCACGGCGGGGCCAACGTGCTGTTGACCCTCGACTTCGACGGTGAGGAGCAGCTGGCCATCCCGAAGGCGATCCAGCGGCACGCCATCAAGGGCACGTACGACCACGTCGACCTGCTGGCGGTGCGCCTGGGTGAGAAGGTCACCATCGAGGTCCCGCTGTCCGTCGTCGGCGCGCTCGTGGCCGGCGGCCTGCTCGCACAGGAGCACACCGCGGTCTCGATCGAGGCCGAGGCGACCCACCTGCCGACCGAGATCGAGGTCAGCATCGAGGGCCTCGGGTTCGGCACGCAGATCACCGCGGGCGACCTGAAGCTGCCCCAGGGCTCCTCGCTCATCGGCGACCCAGAGCAGGTCCTGCTCATCGTCAACGAGGCCCCGACCGAGGCCGAGCTCGAAGCAGCCGGCGAGGGCGAGCCCACCGAGGTCGTCGAGGTCGAGACCGCCGAGGGTGAGGGCGGCGAGGACGCCGAGGCTGCGGCCGAGGGCGAGTCCGCCGAATAGGTCGAATCGAGCCAACGGCAACCGGCCCGGGGATCCGAGTGAGCGACGACAGGCATCTCATCGTCGGTCTCGGGAACCCCGGGCCGCGCTACGCCGCCACCCGGCACAACCCGGGCTTCTTCGTGCTCGAACTGCTGGCCGAGCGGATCGGGGGCAAGTTCAAGGCGCACAGGGGACGGTGCGACGTCGTCGAGGGACGGCTGGCCGGCGTGCCGGTCGTGCTGGCCAAGCCCAAGTCGTTCATGAACGAGTCCGGCGGCCCGATCGTCGCGATCTCCCGCTTCTACAAGGTGCCGGTGGAACGCCTCGCGATCGTCCACGACGAGCTGGACCTGCCGTTCGGCTCGCTGCGGCTCAAGCGCGGGGGCGGCGACGGTGGCCACAACGGCCTCCGCTCGGCCAGTTCCGCCCTCGGCAGCAGGGAGTATGCCCGCGTCCGGTTCGGCATCGGGCGCCCACCCGGGCGCCAGGACCCGGCCGACTACGTGCTGCGCGAGTTCGCGGCGGCCGAGCGCAAGGACCTGCCGTTCATGATCGACCGCGCGGCCGACGCGGTGGAGCTGCTGCTCGCCCAGGGCCTGGAGCCGGCCCAGAACCAGTACAACCTTTAGGGGGGCCGCAGTCGGCCCCGGCGCCGCCCCGTCGCAAGCTCGGGGGCGGACACCGGGGCCGACGAGCGACTTCGTCGCTTGGCGGCCGGTGGGGGTCACCCTGGGCTCCGCCGGGGAGGGCGCCACATTTTGGGAGGAGCGACTTCGTCGCTTGGCGGCCGGTGGTGGTCGGGTTCGGCTCCGCCGGGGAGGTCACCGACCTTGGGTCACTCCGCGCCGGCGAACAGGCCGGAGTGGGAGGCTTCGAGCGAGAGTAGGAACTGCTTGGCCGGCAGTCCGCCGCCGTAGCCGGTCAGCGAACCGTCGGCGCCGATCACGCGGTGGCACGGCACGATGATCGAGATGGGGTTCTGCCCGTTGGCCAGCCCGACGGCCCGGGCCGCGTCCGGCGAACCCAGCCGGGCGGCGATCTGGCCGTAACTGGCGGTCTCGCCGTACGGGATCTGCCGCAGGGCGGCCCACACCCGCACCTGGAACCCCGAGCCGCCGGCGTTCAACCGCAGGTCGAACTCCCGCCGCGTCCCGGCGAAGTACTCGGCCATCTGCGCCCGGACGTCGGCGAACGACTTGTCGTCCCGGATCCAGTCCGACCCGACGTGGACCGGGTAGCGCGTGGTCTGCAGGTACAGGCCGGTGAGGCCGCCGTGGTCGCCGGTGAACAGCAGCTCGCCGAGCGGCGAGTCGGCGTAGGTGTAGCGCATGAACGAATCTCCTTGTTTCATAAGCAGAGTCTCATAGCCCGGTCAGTGCAGCGCGGCCCAGAGGTGGTGGGTGGCGTACGAGCGCCAGGGCGCCCAGCCGGCTCGCCCGTCGGTGAGGTCCACGCCCAGCGCGTGGGCCGACTTGCGGACGCCGAGGTCGGTGGCCAGCAGGACGTCGGGGTCGCTCATCGTGCGCAGCTGGACGTAGTCGGCGGTCCACGGTCCGATCCCGGGCAGGGCCAGGAGCACGGCCCGCTCCCGGTCTCGGTCGGCGCCCGGATCCAGGTTCAGCGCACCGGCCGCGCACGCCTCGGCTACCGCGATCAATGTTCGGGCGCGGGCCCGGGGCATGGGCAGCCGCGCCGGATCGATCCCGGCGAACTGGGTCGCGCTCGGGAACAGTCGCAACGAGCCGCCCGCGAACGCCGGCTGCCCGTGCTCGGCCGCGATCCGGCCCAGCAGCGTGCGGGCCCCGCTCACCGAGATCTGCTGCCCGACGACCGCCCGGACGGCCAGCTCGAAGCCGTCGACGGCACCGGGCGAGCGGAGCCCCGGCCGCTTGCTCACCAGTACGCCGAGCACGGGGTCCGCACCGAGCTGGGCGTCGATCGCGCCGGGATCGCAGTCCAGATCGAGCAGGCGCCGGATGCGGGACACCACCGTGACGAGGTCGCGCTGGTCGGTGAGTGCGACCCGGCAGGCGACCGCGCCGTCGGCGGCGGAGAGGGTGACCCGCGCCGGCCCGCCCGGCGCCCGGACGACCCGCGTGAACGATCCCGGCCGGTGCTCCTCGACGCCGGGGATGGCTCGCGCGCCGAGGAAGGCGAGCGTGGCGTCTAGGTCCATCGGCGCGCGGTACGGCAGCCGCAGCGCGATGGTTCCGGGCTCGGCGGGCAGCTGGGCGCGCCGGGTCGAACGCAGGCCGGTCGGGGTGGCCGCGAACACGGCCTGCACGGTGTCGTTGAACTGCCCCACGCTGGCGAACCCCGCGGCGAACGCGACGTCGCCCGCGGGCAGGTCCGTGGTCTCCAGCAGCACCCGCGCGGTCTGCGCGCGCTGGGCCCGGGCCAGGGCGAGCGGCCCGGCCCCGACCTCGGCCACCATGGTGCGGTGCAGCTGACGCTCGGAGTAGCCCAGGCGACGGGCCAGGCCGGGAACGCCTTCGCGGTCGATCACCCCGTCGCCGATCAGCCGAAGGGCCCGACCGGCCAGGTCGCCGCGGACATTCCACTCCGGCGACCCGGGTGAGGCGTCCGGTCGGCAGCGCTCGCAGGCGCGGTAGCCGGCCCGCTGGGCCGCGGCCGCGCTGGCGTGGAAGGTGACGTTCCGACGATGCGGCGTGATCGCCGGACATGAGGGTCGGCAGTAGATGCCCGTCGTCCGCACCGCGGTGAAGAACCAGCCGTCGAAGCGGGCGTCGTGACCCTGCACCGCGCGGTAGCAGGTGTCGGCGTCAGGCAGGATCACCCGTCCAGTCTGGACCGCCCGTCCGACAGCGGCTGGCGGATTTCAGCCGGCACCGTCAGGTGGGGGTGCGCCGGAAGCCTCGGCCGGCGGCACCGACGTGCGGCGACGGCGCCCGAGCGCGACCGCACCGGCCCCGACTACCCCGGCGGCCAGCAGCGCGCCGCCGCCGAGCAGCCAGTCGTCGGCGTTTGACGAGGACTCGGCCACGGCGCCCCGGACGAGCGTGATCTCGTCGTGGACGTCTCCGGCGTCCCCGATCGCGCGTAGGCGCATACTCGCGGGGATGTGGCCGGTCGCTGGGATGACGTCGGCGCACAGAACCAGGTGCTCGCCCGTCCGGTCTGGAACGGACCACGGTGCTTTCTCCGCCCGGCGCCCGTCCGCCAGCGAGACACTCGAGGTGCCGTTCGTGGTGAAGTCCGGAGTCGCCCGCTGCCCGCCACCGCCGGCCG